>JAYUBF010000317.1:0-3166 GCA_043741435.1 Myxococcales bacterium | reverse complement strand
CGAGGCCAGAACCCTGGGCTCCCAACCCCCGTCGCTTTTGCCCTCCGCACCCGCTCACTGATCGGGGTCAACTGACCCTGTCTGCAGGGTCGGTTGACTCCCCGGGGTGAACGACTACCCCCCTTGACCATACATCTGCCGATTTTTCGATTTCTCGACGCCCTCTCCGACACTGGCGTGAATAAGGTGGGCTGATATGATGAGCTGCGCGGCCATGACGTAGTACGACGATCTGGCGCGCGACGGGAGCTCACCTCAATGCGTGGTGTTGCAGTTCGCGGGTCAAAATGGCTTGCAGCGTTCGCTTCGTGCGCTGCCGTGTGCGGGGCCGTTGCAGGTTGTCAGCCGTCGGCCGGTACCACGATCTTGCCGTCGGGGAGCGATCCCGGCGCCGCGTCGCTCGCGAACGACTTCGTGGTCGATCGCTCGAGCCCGCCGCTCGTCGGCGTCAATCGGCAAGAGCTCACCGTCGGCGACGGCCCGAAAGGCGAGCAGGTCCTGTTCCTCAACTTCGACGGCGCCACGATCAAGCGCGTCGACAAGACCGCGAACGACGACTCTTCGATCAACACCAGCGCGATCGTCGACACCGTGAGCGTTGGCCAGACCATCGTGTTCCCCGCGTTCGACAGCACGCCGTACGCGCCCGACTTCACCGACGCCACGGCACGCACTTTCATCGTCGACAAAGTGAAGACGTGGTACGAGCAGTACAACGTGTTCGTCACCACCACGCGGCCCGCGTCGGGTCGCTACACGATGCTCATGGTCGGTGGCTCCGTCGGCACGTTCCTCGTGAACCCGGGTGCCTCCGTGGGCATTGCACCCCTCGATTGCGACAACCAGCGCCAGCTGAACATCGGCTTCTCGTTCGCCGTGAGCGTCATGGGTGCGGCGCCGACCACCCTCATGCAACGCCAGTCGCGCCTCTTCGCTGTCGCGATGACCGTCGCGCACGAGGCGGGCCATACCTTCGGGCTCGAGCACGTCAACAACATGATCGACATCATGACGGCGTCGGTGAGCCTCAACGTCACTGGCTTCCTCGTTCCGGCGAACCCGCTCACGGAAGGCAACGCGACATGCGGCAGCGGCACCACCGAGAGCACCGACGGACGTCTCAAGCTGAATCTCGGTCTCGCTCCCTCGGGACCGGTGGTGGCGAAGCCGATCATCACGCTGCTGTCGCCGAAAAATGGCGAGACGGTGCCACGCACATTCACCATCTCGGTCGACGTGCAGCAACCTGCGAACGCCGGCGGCACCATCACCAAGGTGGAGTTCCAGCAGGCAGGCGCGACCCTGGCCACCGCGATCGCGGTCCCCTATCGCCACACGTTCATCTCCAACACCGATGGTCCCGTGGTGCTCTCGGCGGTGGCGTACAACAGCCTAGGCGGGAAGGCGTCGGTGCAAACCGAGTTCACGGTCATGAATGGCACCGCGGAGAAGCCGGTCCCTTGTCTCGCGACCAACAACTGCGACTTCCAGGAAGTATGTCAGGGCGGGGTCTGCATCCCTGGGCCTACCACCCCCACCTGCACGCCGGCGTGCGCGGCCGGCCACACTTGTCGGGACGATGGCACGTGCTCAGCGGCGTCTGGGCTCGACATGGCAGAGCCCGCGACAGCGACCGCTGCGGTCGGCAGCGTGTGCATCGACTCGGCGCAGTGCGGCACCGGCGGCGTGTGTGCGAGCAGCTCGGGCAAGCAGTACTGCACGGTGATGTGCGAGGCGACGAACGCGACGAGCTGCCCTTCGGGCTTTCGCTGCAGCGCGCTGGGGAGCGATCACTTCTGCTCGCCGGCACCTTCGGGCTGTCAGGCGGCCGCGTCGGGATCGCCCAGCGTCGTCGTCTCCGGGGTCACGGGGCTCGCGCCATGGCTCGCGCTCGTTGCCTTGTGGTCGACGCTCCGCGCGCGTCGCCGGCCTTCCGCCACGTAGATCGCGCACAGCACGAGGAAGCCCCCCGTCGCGCCACGCGGCCCGGGCCACTCACTGGTGCCGTTCACCAGCACCGCGAGCGCCGTCGCCACCACCGACTCGAGCGCGTAGATCACCGCGGCCGTCGACGCTGGCAAGCGCTGCAGCGCCCACGTCTGCGCCAGCATGATGCCGGCCACACAGACGAGCGAGAGGTACGCCATCTGCACCATCGTGGTGACCCCGCGCGGGAATGGGCGCAGCTCGTAGCGCAACAGCTCGGGCAGGTCGGGCCCGACCGGGATCACGCGCGCGATCAACGAACACGCCGTGAACAGCAGCGCCAGCTTGGGGCTGGGCGCGATCACCGAGCTTTGGGTACGTGGGTGTCCGTGGTGGCGCGGCGCGTGACCGCACTCGTTGCGAGCTCGTCGGCACGCTCGTTCTCGACGACGCCGGCGTGGCCCGCGACCTTCACCAGGCGCAGATCGGGGCGCTCTTTTACGAGCGCTCGGAGATCCGCGACCAGGTTTTGGTTGGCCTTCGCCTTCCAACCGAGCGCGAGTAGACCGAGCGCGTAGGACGAATCGGAGTGCACCACCAGCGGACGATCGAGCGGTGCGAGCTCGAGCGCGCGCTGGATCGCGACGAGCTCCGCGATGTTGTTGGTGCCGTCGCCGAGATACTCGGAGCGCTCACGACGAACGTGCGTGAGCGGGTCGAGCAGCACCACACCGACGCCCATGGGCCCCGGGTTCCCGGTGCAGGCGCCGTCCGTGTACGCGAGGATCGCGTCGGGGAGCACGGCAGCGGCGGGCCCGACGGCGCCGTCGAGCACACGACCCCGGCCGGCCGGCTTGTCGGTAGCGGCCTTGTCCTTTTGCGGAGCGGCCTCTCCAGGTGCTGCTTCTCCGTCGGGGAGGATGCGCGTGTCGGCGTCGTCGGACAGGTTGCGCGACGAGGCGCGATACACCTTGCCGCCGGCGCGATAGATGACGTCCACGCGACCATCGCTGCTGGCGACGGGTGCGCCTTGGTCGTCGACGCGGACCAAGACTTTCTCGCCACGCAGGCGGAACGCACGAAACGGCACGGCGCGTACCTAAGCAGACGCACGGCGCCTAGGCAAGTTGCGGTACGCGGCTTGATCGAACGCCAATGTTGCGCACGGTGACGTGCAGGATTCCAATGGGAGACTCGAAGAAAGAAGACAGGATCGGCTACGTAGTGGGATGGGGGAGCG
>JAYUBF010000316.1:0-28932 GCA_043741435.1 Myxococcales bacterium | reverse complement strand
CTGGCGCCCTTTGCACGGCGAACACCACGCCGGCGACGAGCAGCGCACCGACGATCCAAGGCCACCACCTACGCTTCGACGCCTTTGCCATCACTCTCGCTTACCCAACGTCTCGCCGAGCGCAGCGCGCAGCTCGAGCCAAGCCAACTCCAGCTGCGCTTCGACGTCCACCAGCGAAGCCTCTGCCGTACCGAGCTCGTTTTGCGCATCGAGCAGCTCGATCACCAACGCGTCGCCACCCTTGTAACGTGCCTCGAGGATCTTCGCGTTGTCGCGCGCGACGTCGACGGACTCGCGCAGCGGCGCCCGCTTCGTGTAGAGGCGCATCACCTTGGCCCGCGTCGACAGCACGTCCGCGTCGACGGCGCGCTCGATCCGGCGCTGCTCGGAGACGAGGCGCGCGGCTTCGTACTCGGCATCCTTCGACGCGGTGTACGTGTTGAGCATGTTGAAGAAGTTCATGTTGAGGCTCGCCCCGAGGGTGAGGCTACCCGAGAGATCGGCAAACGGGTTCGCGGCCGCCGACACACCGCGCGCACCGGTGCCGACGGAGAGCTGGTTGTTGCCATACTGGAAGAGGCCGAACATGCCGAGCTGTGGATAGTAGCCCGAGCGCGCGATGCGGATGGATTGCCGCTGCGCCTCCCGCTGCAGCTTGGCGATGGCGATCTCGCTGCGATCATTTCGCGCGGCCGCGACGAGCGCCTCCGGATTGGGTGGCGCCGTCTCCGGAAACGTGAACGCGGCGCGCAGCTGCACGTCGCCGGTCAGGCCCAAGCTCACGCCCAGCTGCGCGACGGCTTCCTGGATCTCCCCCTCGTATTCGGCAACGGTGGCCGATTGCTGCAAGCGACGGTTCGCCGCACGATTGCGATCGATCTGCGGAGCGAGGCCGGCCTTCACGCGGCCTCCCGCGATCTTCTCCGCGTCCTCCATGCGCAGGAGCGCAGCGCGGTTCACGTCGCGCAAAAGCTCGGCACGTCGCACCGACCAGAACGCACGCGCCGCGGCGAGCGCGGTGTCCTTGCGTTGCCGGCGGACCTGCACGATGGCGGCTTCCTCCGTGCGCTGCGCGCGCTTCACGGTGGCATCGATGCGGAAGCCGGCGAAGAGCGGCACGTTCAGCTGGGCCGACAGGTTGAACAAGCCCTGCGCTGCGGACGGAGATTGGTCCGGGAACGCCGTGAACGTGCCACCCGCCATCGTGCAGGCCGACGGGCTGGCCGCGCCCACACTGGTGCCGAGCGTGCAATACCCGAGGGTCGGACCCCCGATGTTCACCTTGTTCCACAGCTCTCGCAGGTTGCCGTCGAGCGTGAGCGTGATGCGATCGAGCTGCGTGCGCAGCGTGGCCACCTTCGTGCGCTCGCGATCCACGTTCGCCGCTTCCAGGAGCGGGTCCACGCGAATCGCGAGCTCGATGGCATCTTCCAGCGAGATCTCGCGCGTCTCTGCGCGCGCCGTGATGGTGGAGATCAACACCACCGTACCGACGAGGAGTGCCCTCACGCGTGGGCCTCGATCTTCTCCGCTCCACCACGCGCGTCGGACACGATGATCCCGTCTTGAAACGTGACCACGCGCTCGCAGTACCGCGCGATGCCAGGATCGTGCGTCACGATCACGACCGTCATCCCCTGGCGATGCAGGTCCACGAACAGCTCCATGACCTGCTTCGTGGTCACGGAATCGAGCGCGCCCGTCGGCTCGTCGGCGAGCAGCAACACCGGCTCGTTCACGAGTGCGCGAGCGATGGACACGCGTTGTTGCTGCCCGCCCGAGAGCTGATTGGGGAGGTGCTCGACACGGTCGGCGAGCCCGACGCGCTGGAGGGCCTGGAGCGCACGCTGCGTTCGCTCGGCAGGGCGCAGGCCTGCGTACACCATCGGCAGCTCGACGTTCTCGAGCGCGGTGTCGCGCGGGAGCAGGTTGAAGGACTGGAATACGAAGCCGATCTTGCGATTGCGCAGCGACGAGAGCTCTTCCTCATCGAGCGTCTCCACTGCTTCGCCGTCGAGGAAGTAGCGACCGCTGGTCGGCCGATCGAGCGTGCCGATGAGGTTCAGCAACGTGGACTTTCCCGAGCCCGAGGCGCCCATGATGGCGACCAGCTCGCCGGCATCAACGCGCAAGGAGATGCCCTTCAACGCGCGGACCTCCACCTCGCCCATGGTGTAGACCTTGCTGATTTCCTCGAGCAGGAGAATGGCGCGCGGTGAAGTTGCCATGGGAGCCTCCGTGAAAAACTCAACGCGCGAGCAACACGTACGCCTCACCTTCGACCGACCCCTGCGCGACGGCCTGCGCGCTGGTGCTGGCATCGTCGCCGAAATATACATCGATTCGTCCCGCCCCCTTGATCGCAGCACCGGTGTCCATGGAAATGGCGAGTCGCGCGGCCGTTCCATCGCCTCCTGGAAACGCGCGCTGGGGCCGCATCAACACGAGCGTGCCGAGCGGATAGACGGTGGGGTCCACCGCCAGCGATCGCCCATTGGTGAGCGCGCCGAGCTTGCCGCCGCCCGCGAACACCACCTGCTTCCAGAACACGTAGTGCGGATTGCGCCCCCAGTACTTCGCCAGATCTTCCGGATGCGCCGCGAAGTAGGCGCGCGCGCGCGGGCTGCCGGGTTTGGTGGTCGCGGGGGGCGCGCCGCGCGGGAGCTTGCCGTCGTCCATGAGCAGCTTCGACACGTTCGAGTACGGCTTGCCATTGGTGCCGTTGGTGCCGACCGCGAAGATGTTGCCGTTGGGGAGCTGCACCTCGGCCGAGCCCTCGACGTGCAGTGCGAGAGCGTCGTACGGATCTTCGAGCCACACGAGCTCGAGGCCTTGGTTGGCCAGCGCACCAGCGACGATCTGCGCGGTGTCGTAACGGGTCGCGGCCGCGCCGGGCGGGCGCTTGTAGAGCGGGAAGCGAAAGCGTTCGTTGCGGCTGAGGCTGCCTGGCACCCTCGGCGTGTAGTACGCGCTGAACAACAGCTTGTTGGTGGGCAGCTGCGAATCGCGCCACCACGTGAGCTTGGCGATGGCGGCGCACAGGCGAGCTCGATCGCCGCTACCGGCCGAGTCGAGCAAGGGCAACACCGTTCGCTGCGCATATTCCGCTGCGCTCACCGTGCGTGATCCGATGCGCATCGCCGGCCGCTTGGTCGTCTGCAGAATTCCGTGGAGACGACCGAGCGCCGAGGCGAACGAATCGAGATCGAGATCGTCGCACTGCGTGTTTTGCGGCTGCACCTCGATGAGCTCCGCACGCGCCGACGAGAGCGGCATCAACAACGAGGCCGCCAGGGTGCCCAGCCCCAGCGCCCAGCCCAGCGTCGCGCGCCTCACCATCGCCATTCCCGTAGCACGAAATGCCGTCGCTGCGTGCTACGATGAGGACATGTTGCGCGCATGCCCGGTCCTCGTTTGGCTCGGCTCCGCGGTGGGGCTGGCGCTGGCGCTGGCGCTGGCCCCCGGGTGCAAGTACGAGTTCACGCCGCCCGCCCCGCCGGACCTCTACAAGGTGCCGAACCACTACGACCTCGGCGACGAAGCCGATCGAGACCTCAGCGTGCTCGTGCCCAAGAACAAGGACATGGCCGGGGACCACCCCGACCTCGCGAAGCCCCCGGTCGTTGACCTCTCCCACCCCACCGACGGAGGCTGACCGCGTGCGCCTGTTCCTGGTGTGCTCGCCAGGAACGGAGAAGCTCGCGGTCGCCGAAGCGAGTCGCCTCCTTCCGGGCGCGAGGGTGGCGCTGGCCGATGGCGGCGTAGACGTCGAAGGTGACGCATCTCTCATCGCGCGCAGCAACCTGTGGCTGCGTCTCCCCACGCGCGTGCTGCTTCGCCTCGGCGACGTGGAAGCGCGCGACTTCGGCAAGCTCGAGCGAGGGCTCGCGACGTTGCCGTTCGCCTCGCTGCTCCCGCGCAACGCGGCGATCGCGATCCGGGCGTCGGCACAACGCTCCCGGCTCTATCACACGGGCGCGCTCGCCGAACGCGTCGCGCTCGCGGCACAAAAGGCCATCGGCGCCACCCTCAGCGACGACGAAGCCGCATTTTCGCTCTTGTTGCGCGGCGTGCATGACCGCTTCACGCTGAGCCTCGACACCTCCGGCGAGCTTCTCCACCGAAGGGGTTGGCGCACCGAGGGTGGCGAGGCGCCCCTGCGAGAGACGCTGGCCGCTGCGCTGCTCGCGCTCGCGAACCATCGTCCCGACGAGCCGCTCTGCGATCCCATGTGCGGCTCGGGAACGCTGGTCATCGAGGCCGCAGGCGCAGCGCTCGGTCGCGCGCCAGGCATCGCGCGCCGCTTCGCGTTCGAGCACTTCGCCGGCTTCGATGAAGAGGCGTGGGCGGCTCTGTGTGACGAAGCGCGAGCGAGCGAGCGTAGCGACGCACCCGTGCTGGTCGCCGCCGACGCAGATCCCGAGCAGCTCTCGGTCGCGCGGCGCAACGCCGAGCGCGCGAAGCTGGAAGGTCGTATCGAGTTTCGCGAAGCGGAGCTCAAAGCGCTCACGCCTTCGCAAGATCGAGGCTTGCTCGTCGCCAATCCGCCCTATGGAAAGCGGATTGGCGCACGAGGCGGAAAGCCACTGCGCGCGCTTTACGACGAGCTCGGCCGCGCCCTAGGAGGTGCTTTCGCGCGGTGGCGAGCTGCCGTGGTCGTCGAAGATCGAAGGCTCCTGCCCGCGCTGAAGATGTCAGCGCAAGATGCGCACAGCCTCTCGAACGGAGGCCTGCGCGTCTGGGTCGGCCAGAAGCTCGCGACTCGCTAGCGAAGGCGGTTAACGGACGGACCGCATGCTGACGACCCCGTGTCGTTCGCATGCCCGGGCCGGCGCGGCGCCCACTTCACACGAGACGACATGCTCCTCGTACGAATACGAGAAGAGCGCGCCGTGGGGGACGAGGGTCTCTTCCGCTTCCCAGGTGCAGCCATCCAGCCACTGATAGCGCTGCGTGAGGTGCAGGGGTCTGCCCTCCACTGCGGCACGCTCGAGCACTACGTCACCGCCGTTGAAAGCGGACTCGTAGTAGCAGGCCGGGTCGCTGCTCGCGTCGAGCTCGAGCGCGACGATGCCCGCGGCCGGCGGCGGTATGTCGCCGTGGCACCGGTGTGCTGCGACGAGCGGCACCGAGAGCAACGCGAGCCCACCGAGCAGGATCGTGGGACGGAAGAGGGACCTTACGAAGAGCGATGTCAGGACACTGGTCTTCATCACGAAATCAGACCTCCCAGTTGTTTATTGTATCGGGTCTTCTCGTTAGAAGCCCGCGCAAAGTGATCTATTTGCAACTGTCTGCGACTTTTTTTGGGGGGGGGCGACAAGCCGTTCGCAAGCGCAGCAGCGACGGGACGCGAACGAGAAATGCACCGGAAGCTGCCCCGGAAGCTATGACGAACCGACACGTGTGCCCGGGTGAGAGTGACGCGTGAGGACCAACCAGACGCGGGTCAGATCTAGACGCGCTGCTGCTCGCGACGCGCTTCTTGGAGCGCGGCGGCGGCGGTCATGAGGGCCCACAACCAGGAGGCGAAGACGATGGGGAAGCCCACGAGCACGAAGCAGAGCGGTAGACCAGCGACGAGCATCGCGAGCTGAGCAATCCCGGGGCCGGGCTTGCCAGCGACGATGGAGCCGACACCTGGGATGCACAGGTTTAGGACGAGGCCGGTGACCGCAGCAGCCTCGGTGGGCGGCGGCGCGTTCGGCATCAGCATGCTGTCCATCGGATCGAGGAGCTGTGGGACGAGCGACCCTTGTCCCGGTGGCGCCATGAGCCCCTGGTTCGCGTTGCCATGCGAGCTCCCGCCCGAGCCCGGGTGGTGCATCATCTGCGGCACGCCGCCGTGGGAGAGGGGCTGCATCTGACGCCGCCGCCGGCCGGGGAGGGTGAAGAAGATGCCGCCTTCGTCGTCGACGTCACGCAGGATCACGTCGCTGGCGGCGAGGTACTCCAGGCGATCGTCGGCGAACGCGATGGGCACCTTCAACGCGTGCGCGACGGAGATCGCTGTGATGACCTCGTGCGTCTCGTACGCGAAGTCGAGGAACAAGCGCTCGAAGTCGGCGTCGGCCATGGGCCCTGAGCGCGCGCCGCGATCGAAGTCAGCGACGGTGCCGGGCTTGGCATAGGACCCGGGCGCGCCCGGCGTGCCCTGTGCAGCCTGTGCAGCCTGTGCAGCCAGCGCAGCCAGATCTGCGTGACAGTGCTTGCAGCGAACCGCGACCAGCTTGATGGTCTCGCCGCACAGCGGGCATTGCTTGTTGGAGTCCTCGGCGTCGCTCATGATCGGGAGGTCCTTTAGAATGCGACGGGTCGCGCTGGATCGCCAGAGGGATCGTGATCGGGCATCACGCGCTTCGGGTGAGATGCTGGACTGCGCGGCCCAGCCCGTCGAGAGAAAGCCTGAACATCGGGAACAGGCGACCGATGGTGCTCGCGGTCCCACGCCAATATGCCTCAGGCTCCGGGTTGAGCCACGCCGCGCGCCGATACGAAGCCTGCAGGTGCTGGAGCCACGCAATCCCGGGTTGATCCCCCCAGTCCTCGTAGGTCCAAGCGGAGCCCCCTTGGAAGAGCTCCGTGGGATGCATGAGCGCGTCACCGACGAAAATGAGCTTCCAACTGGGATCGGTGGCAGCAAGGACTTGATCGAGCGGGACGCCCTTTTGCAGTCGCGCGGTCGGGTACACATGCCCGTACACGCAGTTGTGGAAGTAGAAGATCTCGAGCCTCTTCCAGTGCGTCGCTTGGCGCGCCGCCGAGAAGAGGCGCTCGCACGCCTCCACGTGCGGCTCCATGGACCCACCGACGTCGAGCAGCAGCAGCACGCGGACGGCCGGACGTCGCTCGGGTCGCACGATCACGTCGAGCTCGCCTGCGTTCTTCGCCGTGGCATCGATCGTAGCCTCCACGTCGAGCTCGGTGCGCGCGCCCTCACGCACGAATGCGCGCAAGCGACGCAGCGCGAGCGCGACCTGTCTCGTGTCGATGGTTCGATCGCCGCGCAGGCCACGGTGCGCGCGCAACGCGGCCCGCGCGATGGCAGTCCCTGCGCCACCCGACGGACCGTCACCGACGGACATGCCGGTGGGGTGATAGCCACCGCGGCCGAAGGGTGAGGTGCCACCGGTCCCGATCCACTTGTTCCCGCCATCGTGTCGGCCCTTCTGTTCCTTCAGCCGTTCGAGAAAGCGCTTGCGCAGCTCTTCGAGGTCGAGCTTCTCGAGCATCGCCTTGTCGGCGTCGGAGAGCTCGCGGCGCTGCGCCGGGTCGCGCAGCCACTGCAAGAGCTCGTCGGCGATCTGGATCGACTGCAGCTGCACACCTTGGAAGTACGACGCGAAGGCGGCGTCGAAGCCGTCGAGATCCTCGGTGCGGTGCACGCACAACGCGCGCGCCACGTCGTAAAATCCGTCCAGGCTCGAGCCATGGAGGTCGCGGCCCAGGGCCTCGGCCATCGCGAGCGCTTCTTGCGCGCCCACCCGGACGCCGGCGCGCCGCAGCTCGTAGAGAAAGTCGACGAACATGACGTCGCAAGCGTAGCGCGCTGGGGACAATCGTTCCCTTGCATTCGACCGTTGTCGCCAGTGCGCTTAGTAATTTCCTATTGTTAGGCAATTACTGGGAGTTCCCCAAAGCGGACCAGTGGTTGCACCGAGGGAGCCCATGTTCCGGCTCCGCCCTACGTTCGTAACCCGCCTGCTTGCGTTCATCGCGTTGCTCGCGTCGTTTGGTCTCGGCAGCGCGCTCGCCGGCCTCCCGAAGACCACGAACGTGGGCGAGCTCTACGCTTCGCAAGAGAAGCTCGGGTTCGCCTCTGCCAACCTCAACCTCAAAGAGTGGAAGCAGAAGGCGAAGCGCAAGGGCATCTCTCTGCGCAAGATGGCCGCCTCCCAGGTACGCGACAAAGCGCTCGAGAAGCGGGTGCCGGTCTACATCCACCCGAGCGGCAAGATCATCCAGTCCGACAAGCACAATGGCGTGTGGTCGCTGGCCAAGCTGCAACGCAAGACCGGCGTTCCATTGCAAGTCACCCTCGACGTGAAGCTCGACGGCACTGGCATGAGCAAGCGCGAGTTCGCCCACGCGTTCTTCACCACGCAGGGAAAGGGCCGCATCAGCCCCAAGCGCGAGCACGAGACCGAAGTGCAAAAGATGGATCACTTCCTCCAGCACAAGACCCATGAGCTGGGGAACGACACGCTGCGCTCGACCATCGATACCGCCTTCGAGCGCTTGGGGCTAGAGGGTGAGATGTTCTCCGACTACATCGAGATCGACGTGGGGCGGCTCATGCGTGACCAGAACATCTTCAAGGACATGCGCGCTGCGGGGCTGCTCAAGAAGGGGCAAGACGAGATCCCGGAGCACAAAGCCTTCAAGCCCCGCATCGTAAAGTTCGTGACCGCGCGCCTGAAGGACCCGGCGTTGCGCGACTACCTCATCGGCC
The DNA here is from genome assembly GCA_043741435.1 of Myxococcales bacterium. Taxonomy (GTDB): domain Bacteria; phylum Myxococcota_A; class Polyangia; order Palsa-1104; family Palsa-1104; genus JBDTCO01. The sequence goes on along the minus strand of JAYUBF010000316.1, from coordinate 20,480 downwards.
GCGCACGCACGCCCGATCAAGTCCCGATCATCGAAAAGCTGCTCGCCGAGTAGGACCTACATCAAGGGTCGCGCTAGCCGGTCGATGTGAACCGGTACCCCATGCGACCTATCGATCTCCTCGTCATCGGAAGTGGCCCTGCTGGACAACGCGGAGCCGTGCAGGCAGCCAAGCTGGGCAAACGGGTGGTGCTGATCGAGCGTCGTGCGCAAGTGGGCGGCGTGTCGGTGCACACGGGCACGATCCCGTCGAAGACGTTGCGAGAGGCCGTGATGTACCTGTCCGGTCTGCGACAACGCAGCTTCTACGGGCGGGGGCACCGCGAACGCGGTGAGCTGTCGATGGAGCACCTGTCGCACCGGCTGTCGCGCACCGTCGACAGTGAGGTCGACGTCGTCCGCGACCAGTTGATCCGAAACCGCGTCGAGCTCGTCTGCGGTGAAGCGCGGTTCATCACGCCCCACTGCGTGCGCGTCACTGGCCCCGCGAGCGGTCCGGTCGATCTGTGCGCCGAGAAGATCTTGCTCGCGCCCGGGACCGAGCCGCATCGGCCGGCGAACGTACCGTTCGACGACGAGCGCGTCCTCGATAGCGACGGCGTGCTTTGCATGAAGAAGCTGCCGCGCTCGATGACCGTCGTGGGCTCGGGAGTCATCGGCCTCGAGTACGCGACCATCTTCCAGTCGCTCGACGTGCGCGTGTCGCTGATCGACGAGCGCGAGACGCTGCTCGACTTCATGGACCGCGAGATCATCGCCGAGCTCACGCACTCGCTGCGCGACCGCAACATCGCGCTGCGCCTCGGCGAGAAGGTCGCGTCGGTGCAGGTCGGGGCCGACGAGCGCGTCACCACCACGCTCGGCTCGGGTCGGCAGCTGGTCTCCGACGTGGTGCTCTTCGCTGCGGGTCGCATCGGCGCCACCGGTGCGCTCGATCTGCCAGCCGCCGGTCTCAGCGCCGACAACCGGGGTCGCATCACCGTCGACGCACACCTACGCACGAGCCAACCGCACATCTATGCCGCTGGCGACGTCATCGGCTTCCCCAGCCTGGCCTCCACGTCGATGGAGCAGGGCAGACAGGCCGTGTGCCACGCGTTCGGCGACCTGCGCGAGAAGCCGCCGGAGCTGTTCCCGTTCGGCATCTATGCCGTACCCGAGATGAGCATGGTGGGCGCGACCGAGGAGCAGCTGAAGAAGAAGGGCGTGCCGTACGAGGTCGGCGTGGCCCGCTTCCGCGAGCTGGCGCGCGGCCAGATCCTCGGGATCGACACCGGCATGCTGAAGATCATCGTGGGCCTCGACGATCACAAGCTGCTCGGCGTGCACATCCTCGGAGAGGGCGCCACGGAGCTCATCCACGTCGGTCAGATGGTGATCGGCCTCGGTGGCACGCTCGAGTACCTCGTCGACAGCGTGTTCAACTATCCGACGCTGGCGGAGGCGTACAAGGTGGCAGCGCTCGACGCCTGGAACCGCTTGCCGCGACGCAAGCCGATGCCGATGCCGATGGCGGAGGTGGAATCGGGACCGATTCCGATCCGCGCGATCGTGAAGTAGCCGCCATGACCGAAGCTAGCCCTTCTTCTTCGCGATCCACTCGCGCGTGACGCGAGTCGCGGCCTCGTACGAGGCCTTCATCTGGTCCACCGTGTAGCTCTCCATCTTTCCACCGATGAACGGGATGGACATGCTCACCTCGCCCTTGAACTCGCGACGGCAGCGGTTGTCACCGAGCGGCGTGACGATGTAGTCGCCAGTGGTCTTGAACTTGTCCTTCATCGAGCGCGGCTCGATCACGACCTTCATCGTGTTGGTCGACCACACGAGCGTGTCGTGCTCCGAGTAGCCCATGTCTGGTACGAACTTCGCGAACATCGACGGCAAGCTCAGCGTCGGCTCCATCGACTGCGAGCGCCGGAAGGTGGTTCCGTCGTCCTCTTTCGAGATGAGCTTGATGTTCTTCATGCCGAGCGCCTCCAGCATGACCTTGTTGAAGTCGTCGGAGAGGAACAGCTCCCAGTAGGACTTCACGTCGGTGTCGAACTCGTGCACGAAGCTGAACTTCATCGTCGCTCCTTGGGACTTTGGGCCTGGCGGTCGGCGGCGGTCGGCGGCGGAAATGGAGTCCGAATCTAGCACGCGTTGACCGACCCATGTTCGTCGGCTACGGTTCTTGGCCGCATGGCCGTCGACATCGATCTGGACTTCCAGCGGTACATCGAGCGCAGAAAAGGCGCGCGCGATGCCCAAGCCCGTGAGGGCGCCGCCTATTCGTACGGCGGGGACCTGCGCATCAAGAAGACGCTCGACTCGGTGCGGCCGGTGAAGCTGGCGATCGAGGCCAGCGTGCGACTGTGGAAGTCCGGCGCGCGCGACGGCCTCTTGAACGGCGCCACCAAGGTCAGCCCCGACAGGCTGCCGAAGCTCGATGCGCTCGTCGAGCGCGCGGCCAAGGCGTTGCACATCCCGCGGCCAACTCTCTACGTCGTACCGACCCTCGACCAGGTAGTCGCGCGCACCTTCGGCACCGACGAAGACGTCGATGTCGTGCTCGATGCCACGCGCATCGAAGCCCTGAGCGACGACGAGCTCGTGTTCGTGCTCGGCCAGGAATGCGGCCACATCCAGAACCATCACGTGGTGTTCATCACCGCGCTCTATCACCTCACGCGCTCGGCCAACCGTTTCTTGCAGTGGATCGTGAAGCCAGCGGCCATCGCGCTCGGCGCTTGGGAGCAACGCGCCGCGCTCACCGCCGATCGCGCGGGTCTCATCGCGGTGCGCAACATCGACACCGCCGCCGGAGCCTTGATGAAGCTCATGCCCTCTGGAGACGGCACGGCCAAGCGCCTCGAAGCGCTGCGCGTCTTTGCCGACAGCGCGTACTACAAGGCGCTCACCGGTGAGCAAGGCGGCCTCACACAGGCCGAGGTAGACGGCAAAGTGGGCGAGGTTCTGTCGCGATGAGTGAGTCCGCAAACTACGGCTCTGACAACGGCGGTTCCACGCTGCAGGGCCTCACCGAGCTCAAGACGCAGCTGCTGAGCGATCTGCAGCGCACGGCCGACCTCGCCAATGAAGTGGGCATGGAGACGCTCCGCTCGGAGCTGGTCGATCAACGCATCCCCAAGCTGCGCGACGATCGCTTCAACCTCGTGGTCGTCGGTGAGTTCAACCACGGCAAGTCCACCTTCGTGAACGCGCTGCTCGGCCACGCGGTCTTGCCCGCCGGCATCACGCCGACGACCGCCACCATCAATCACCTGATCTGGGGAGAGCACCCAGCCGCGACGGCCCACTTCACCGACGGTCGCACGCAGCAGATCGACCCGCACAAGCTGTACGACTGGGTGACCATCGAAGGCCAGCAGGCGCAAAGCGCGGCCATGCAGGTGAAGTTCGTTGAAGTCGCGTGGCCCGCCGATATCCTGCGCGATCGGGTGACGCTGGTGGACACGCCCGGCGTCAACGACATCAACGAGCAGCGTGCCGAGATCACCTACGGCTATATCCCGCGTGCCGATGCGGTGTTGTTCCTGCTCGATGGTGCGCAGGTGCTGAAGCAGTCCGAGCGCGCGTTCCTCGAGCAACGCATCCTCCGTCGCTCACGCGACAAGATCTTCTTCGTCATCGGCAAGATCGACCTGCTCGCGCCCGACGAGCGCGACGAGACGCTGCGCTTTGCGCGCGAGCACCTCAACAAGGTCGTGCCCGACCCGATGATCTTCCCGCTGTCGGCCAAGCGTCAGCTGTCGGCCGATCCCGCCGTGCGCGAGACCTCGGGCATGAAGCCCCTGCTCGATCACCTGAACGGCTACCTGTCCACCTCGCGCGGGCAGGTGCTTCTCGACAACGGCATCGCCGATGGGCTGCGCACGCTCGGCTATCTGCGGCAGAACCTCGGCATCAAGCGCCGCTCGCTCGAGCTCGAGCTCGACGAGCTGGAGTCACGCATCGGCAAGGTACGCCACCAGCTCGACGGTGCGCGTGCTCACCTGCGCGCCCATCACCTGCGCATCCGCGCCGAGGCCGACGCGATCAAGGCCGGCCTTCGCCTCGACCTCGAGGAATTCGTGCGCGAGCTGAAGGGACGCCTGCCGAACGAGATCGATCGTGTCTCGGGTGGTGACGTGCAGAAGTATCTGCAGCCGTTCCTCGAGGACACGTGGAAGACCTGGGCCGAGACGCTGGGAGACAAGGTCGCAGCGCAGCTCGAGCGCCTCGCCGAGGAGATCATCCAGATCACCAATGAAGACGTCGACGCGACGATGGCCACGCTCGCGCGCGAGCTCGGCCCCGCCGACACCAAGGTCGAGCTCGAGGTCGACACGCTGAAGTACGACGTGGGCGTGTTCGCGCTGGGCGCGCTCGGCACCGGCGTGTTCCTGTTCGTAAACACGCTGGTGGGTGGCCTGCTCACCGTCGCTGCGCCGATCATCGCGCTGTTGTTGCGCGACCGCGTGTCGGGCGAGATCAAGGCGCAGGCAAAGCGCGGCATCGAAGAAGTGGTCGATCGTGCAGCGCTGGTCATCGGCCCCAAGTTCGAGAACATCGTCGAAGACTTCCAGCTGCGCCTGTCCGACTTCGTGACCGCCGCCGGCGAGGCGCTGCACAAAGGAATTGGCGAGGTGCTCGATCGTGCGCTGGCCGAGCGCCGCAACCAGGGCGTCAACGTGCAGGAGCGGGACGAGCAGATCGTCGCGCAGCTCGAGCGCCTCCACGCCATCGAGCAGCACATCTCGTCGCTGCGCGATCGCCTGTGGGCCCCGCCAGCGTAACGCGTGAGCCCCACCGACAAGTCGTCCGGTTTCTTCGACAAGCTCGCCGATCAGCTCGGGGAGCTCATCGTCCCCGACGACCTGCGAGCGCACACCGAGCTGGGCCAGGCGTACCTCGACGCCGGAAATCTTCAGGGCGCGGAGCGCGAGCTCGAGGCGGCGCTGGTGATCCGCGCCGATCATTCTCGCGCCCAGTATTTGCTCGGCGTCGTGCGCGAGAAGATGGGGGATCCGGACGGCGCGACGAAGCTGTACGAGCAAGCGTCACTGCGCGAGGGCTTCGTGGAGCCCTTTCTCGCGCTGGGTCAGCTGGCGATGAGCCGCGGCGACCACGAGAAGGCCATCTCCCATTTTCGCCGTGCGCTCGACGGTGGCACTGGCGACGTGGGAATCCGCGCGGAGGCGTATCGTGGCCTCGGTGCCGCGAACCTCGCGCTCGGTCGCTACGATCGCGCCGTGCGGGAGCTGCGCAAGGCCGTGGCCTCGGCGCCGGACGAGATCACCGCGCAGACGTTGCTCGGTCGAGCGCTACTCCACAAAGGGGATCTCGACACCGCACGCATCTGCCTCGAGCGTGCCACCCGCAGAGAACCGGTACCGCCACTCGCGTGGTCAGCGCGTGGTGAGGTCGCGCTCGCGCTCGGGCGCGGCGAAGAAGCGCAGACGTCGTTCCGTGCGGCGCTCGCGGGAATCGCGGCATTGCCCGAGGCGAAGCAACCGCTCGATGCGACGGGGCGTGATCTGCGAGATGCCGAGGTGCTGTCGCGCCTGGGCCTCGCGAAGCTCGCGCGCCTCGAGGGTCGGCTCGACGAGGCGCGCGGTGAAATCTTGCAAGCACTCGGGCACGCACCGAGCCATCTGGGCCTCCTCGTCGAGCTCGGGCGCATCGCGGCCTTGGCGCAATCGCCGGAGGTCGCGCTCGATGCCTTCGATCGCGCGCTCGCTGGTGGCGGCCAGGTCGCGGCGCCGGAAGATGGCCAAGCCATCGCGTTGCTCGATCCGAGGCCGCTGCTCGCGGAGGCGTTGAGTGTGGCCCTCGGCGCGGATCTTCGCGAGCGCGCGGCGGTGTACGCGGAGGCGCTCCTCCTGCGCGACGCGACCCACCCCGAGGCTCACGCGGCCCTCGCGTTGCGCATGCTGCTGCGCGAAGGCGACGTCGCCGCTTTCGACGCCGAGGCGCAGCTGCTGCTCGCCGATCCGTCGCTGGCGCTGCGCTCCGTCGAGGTGAAGCTGGCCGAGGCCGAGGTGGCCTTGCGTCGTGGCACGCGCGATGGGGCGCTGGTGGCACTGCGCCGTGCTGCCCAGCTCTCGCCGTCGGATCCGCGCCCGCGCACCCGCTACGCAGCGTTGTTTCGTCGTGAAGATCCGGCCCCGGGCGATGTCGCGGGTCTCCTCGCAGCGGCCCATCGCTTGTCCACATCGGCACCCGAGCTGGCCGAGCTGCAACCTGCTCTCGGCCGATTGCGCGAGTCGCTCGATCGCCCGCTCGTCATCACGGTGATGGGCGAGTTCAACGCGGGCAAGTCCACCTTCGTGAATGCGTTCCTCGGCGAAGAAGTAGCACCGATGGGCGTCACGCCCACCACCGCGACGGTGAACCTCCTCAAGTACGGACCCGAGCGCGGCGGCCGCATCATCCACCACGACGAGAGCACGCGAGAGATCGCGTGGGCCGACGTGCCGGCGTTCCTGAAGAACCTCACCGCCGAGCAAGCGAAGCGCATTCGCCTGGTCGAGCTCTTGTTTCCGCTCGAGGTGTTGCAACGGATCAACGTGGTGGATACGCCGGGCCTCAACTCCATCCATCCGGAGCACGAAGCCACGGCGCGCCGCTTCATCGAGGAAGCCGATGCGGTGATCTGGTTGTTCTCCGTCGACCAAGCAGCCAAGGCCTCCGAAGGAGAAGCCCTCGGCAAGATCGCTTCGCACGGTCGCAAGATCCTCGGGGTGCTCAACAAGATCGATCGCGCCGACGAGGGCGAGCGCGCGCAGATCATCGCCCACGTGCAGCGCAGCGTCGGTGACCGCCTCGAGACCGTGGTGCCCGTCTCCGCACGGGCCGCACTCGCAGCTCGACGTAGTGGAGATGCTACGGCGCTCGCCGCATCCAACTATCCCACGCTCGATGCGACGCTCGAGGAGCGGTTCTTCAATCGAGCGCGCGTCATCCAGCGTCGGGTGGCGATGACGCGCGCGGCCTCTCTCCTTGAGCAAGCTCGCCAGATCGTGGACCAGAAACTGAGCACGCTCTCCACCGATGCGGACGATCGCGCCGCAGCGGCGGTGCGCGCGGACAGCTACGCCATGACACACGAGTTCTTGCCGGCTGAGCGACGTCGCTTGCTCGAGGCCTCCGATGAGGCGCTGAAGGTCTGCACGCGCGAGGTGCTCGACTTCGTACGGCCCCGTCGCTCGCTGTTCGGCGGCAACGAGGCCACCCCGGCCGACCGCGACTTCTTGCTCGCGCTCCTCGAAGAGCGTCTCACCACGGCCTTGGCCACCTCGCGGCTGCGCTTGCTCGACGAGCTGCGACGTTCGGTGTCCGTGCTCGCGCAGCTGGTGGGCCCGGGCGAACGGGCCGCCGTGCTCGATCGCCTGGAGCTCCTCGACGATCGCGTGTTCGGTCGCTATCGCGCGTTCGTGCGTGGCTATCTGCGTGGCGGCGCCGTTGCCACCTTCTTCTCGCGCGACCTGCCGAAGCTCGACCTCGTCGAGACCGAGGTGCGCAGGGCACTCGAGCGCGCATCGCCTCTCGACGACGACACGCTCGAAGAAGAGCTGCGCCAACCGTTGCGCGCCTACTGCCAGGCCTTGTTCTCCGATCTCCTCTCCGCCATCGCGCAACACCGCGAGGACGTCGCGCTCGGTCGCTTCGACCTCGAGTGTCGGCTCGTCGGGCCAATCGAATCCTTGCGCCAGGTGATCGCTGCCGGGTTACAAGAACCACCGACCCCATGAAACTGATCCACGGAGATCGCGTCCTCGGCATCGATGAAGCGGGTCGCGGACCCATCGTCGGGCCGATGGTGATGGCTGCGGTCGCATTGCACCCACGCGCCTCCGCTGCGCTCACCCGCGCGGGTGTGGCCGACTCGAAGGCCTTCGCGGGACCGGACGCGCACGAGGTTCGCTCGTCGCTGGTCCCGCGCATCTTGGCGGTCGCCGACTACGTGACCATCCGGGTGCTCGACGTGCACGAGGTCGATCGCGCGTGTGCCGTGCAAGGCCTCAACCGGCTCGAGCAGCGCACCGCGGCGTCGATGATCGATCACGCGCCGCCCTGCAAGCGCATCGTGTGCGATGGCGCGCGGCTGTTCTCACCGCTCATCCCGCGCTATCCGATCTTGGAGGCACACGACAAGGGAGAGTCCGTGCACGTCGCTGTCGCAGCCGCGTCCATCCTCGCCAAGGTGCGCCGCGACGAGATCTTCGCCGCCATCTGGCGTCGCTACGCGGCGATGTGCGAGCTGCCGGAGGGTCCGCGCGGCGGTGGCTACCTCAACGATGCCACGCGCTCTTTCTTGCGCGTGGTAATCACGCGCGTCGGCGGCTTGCCGCCGGAGGGCCGTCATACGTGGCCCTGGACCTTCGCGCACGACCTCTTGCCCTTGCCAGCCGTCAACGTTCGGCAGGAGCTCCTCTCGTGAAAAAAAGACCGCGCGCTAGCGCCTTCGCGGGCGCTTGCCGCTCGGCCTCTCGCTGATCTCGACCGGCTCATCACAACGCCAACGCGGGGGTGAGATCTCCCAATCCCCGTCGCTGGAGCACATGGAGGCAGTCGCCTCGATGCGTTGATCGCCGTGCGCCTCGAGCTGCACGGCCTCTTCCTTTTCCTGTGCCGGTCCGCGATTGCAGCGCAGCCGCCACGTGACCTTGCACGGGATGCGCGCGTCACAATGGTTGTCGAGCGACACGATCAGCGTGCGCTTGTCGTTGTCGACCTCGACCCGACCTTTGGTGCAAGGCGGGCTGCCGTGGGCGAGCTTCTCCGATGCGGCGCCAACGATCGCGAACGCGAACGCCAGCACCGCGGTACGAACCGCAGCGTTGTAGAGCATGGGTACACTGACAACGGTCGCGGTCTCCGGTTCCCGGAGGTTTTCACGGGAGCGAAAATACGAGTCCCTGGGGTAGGCTGCGCCCATGCGCACCCTCCTCACCATTGGTCTGTTCGGCGTCGGTCTGGCGATCGCCACCGCGCCCACCGCGGCACACGCGCGCGTGGCGCCTTCGGCCAAGGCGGACGTCGCCGCGATCTCCACGGCGTATCTCGACGGGATGTTCCGCTTTCGGCCTCACCTCGCTGCGTTCATGGGCGATCACCGCTTCGACGATCGCCTGATGAACGTGAGCGCGCCGGCAGTGGCAAATCGGCTCGCCGAGCTCGACGCGCTCGAGAAGCGCTGCGACGCGGTCGAGGTGTCGCCCACGAACCCGATCGATTCGCTGGTCGACATGGCGATCGTGAAGAAAGGCGTCGCGCTCGAGCGACTCTACCTGACGAAGATCCGCTTGTACCTGCTGCGAGAGAAGTAACGCCCGTCGAAACGGGCCGCAGCGCTCGGCGCGAGCGCGCAGCAACAGCCATTTACTTCTCGGAAGGGCGACGTGCTGAGGTCCGCCGACCCGGGCGTGTGGCCCGCGGATCCATCGTCTCGGGACCCTACTCCAAGACGAACAGCAGATCTTGAAGCTCGGTCTCGAGCTCGCCCTGCTTCGCCTTGTCGCCCTTGGCGACGGCGCCCTTGAGGTCGCGGATCATGCCCTCGAGCCGCGTCTTGGTATCGGCGTCCGCCACACCGGCCACCTTGGCTTGCGCCGTCTGCAGCAGCGCACGCAGCTGTGACTGGGGTGCAGCCGCGGCCGGCGCAACCGCTGGCTGCTGCGCGGCCTGGTTCGATTGGTTGAACATCTGCGCCATCCCGAGGCCCACACCGAGGCCGGCACCGCCCAGCATCGGATTGCCACCGCCTCCGCCGTCGCCCCCTTTGGCCATCCCGTCGGCCGCGCCCATCATCGCCTTGCCCGCGGCGAACTGCTGGTACGCGCCCATGTTGGCGCCTTGCGCCATACGGATCTGCGCGGCGTCCTTATAGAGCGCCTTCAGCTGGATCTCGTCCTCTTCCTTCATCGACACGACGAAGTTGCCGAGGCGCACGGCCTTCATGCCGTAGGGCGAGAGCTGCGGCGCGATGCCCTTCAGCACCACTTCCTCCACCTCTTCGGTGAGCGCTCCCGACGTCACATTGAGGAGAGGTACGTTCTGCTTCACGCACAGCTCGGCGATGCGATCACGGATGACCTTCAGCACGAGGCTCTTGAACCAGCCGTCGAACTCTTCCGTGGTGGACCATGAACGTTGACCGAAGAACGCGATGAGCTTCATCGGGTCTTCCGTCTGGACCGAGAACTCGCCATGAACCATGAGCTGGATGGCGAGACCCGACTTCGGATCTTCCACGTCGCCGATGCGACCCCCGAAGCGCCAGCCACCAGCTTCACGCAGCGAGACGAACCACAGCTCCGCGCGATAGAGGTTGCCGCCCGTGAAGGTGTCGACGAGGCGGTTGAGGAACGGGATGTTGCCCGTCTCGAGCTTATGCACACCCGCGTCGACGCGACCGACGAACTGGCCGTCCTTGTAGAACAACGCGCACTCGTCCTGACCGACGGTGATTTGTGCCTTGTTCGGCACCGTTTGGTCGGGGTGCTTGAAGACGATCATCCCCTTGGCTTCGTCGGGTCGCGCGATGAAGAGCTCTTGCGCGCCTTTTTTCACGAAGTCGAAAATGCCCATGTAGCCGTCCTCCAAGGTGGGTGTGCCGATCGCGGTCGGGCTGAAGGATAGCGCAGTCTCGAACCGCGTGCAGACGGGCTACACTGCGTGACCCATGGGAAACGATCCCGCCGAGACGGCGCTCGCGAAGACCGACGCCACGGTGCAGTGGAAGTGCGAGGCCTGCAGCGGCGAGCAGCACTACGACGCCGTCAGCAAGCTCCTGAAGTGCAGCTTCTGCGGTGCCACGCGCAAGGTGCCGGGTGGCAAGGGCGCCATCGTCGAGCACGACCTGTTCGCTGGCCTCGACGCGATGCCGCACGGGCTCGGCGTGCAGACGGACAAGGTCTCGCGTTGCAAAGAATGCGGCGCGACGATGCACTTCACCGACAACAAGATCGCCACCCGTTGCGCGTTCTGCGGTGCCGCAGCCGTCTGGGTCGAGGAGGCGCGTACGCTCCTGCGGCCCGAGTCATTGGTGCCGTTCACCGTCGACATCAAAGTCGCGAACGCTGCGTTCGGCAAGTGGATGCGCAAGCTCTGGTTCCGCCCGAATGACTTGAAGACCCTCGCCAAGGTGCAAGATCTCGTCGGTGTGTACGTGCCGTTCTGGACGTACGACGCACACGTCGAGTCCAGCTGGACCGCGGATGCCGGCTATCACTACACCGTCACCGAGGACTACGAGGTGGTGGTCAGCGGCGAGACCGAGACCCGCACGCGGGAGGTACGCCACACGCGCTGGGAGTCCGCCTGGGGCCAGCGCAGCGACGACTACGACGACGTTCTCGTGTGCGCGTCGGTCGGGCTTCCCAAGGCACTGGCCGACTCGCTGAAGTCGTTCGACATGAGCGCGCTCGTGCCCTACACGCCGGGCTATCTCGCGGGTTGGCGCGCCGAGGAGTACGCGGTCGACCTGAAAGTAGGTTTCGAATCCGCGAAGCTGCGCATCGACGAGGACCAGCGCTCACGCTGCAGCGGCGATGTCCCCGGCGACACGCAGCGCCTGCTCGACGTGACATCGACGTACTCGGAGCTCACGTTCAAGCACGTGCTGCTGCCGATCTGGATCGCGGCGTATCGCTATCGGGGCGACGTGTATCGCTTCCTCGTGAACGGCCAGACCGGCGAGGTGCAGGGTAAGGCGCCTTATTCGTGGTTGAAGATCGCGGCGTTCGTCACGGCGATCACCGTCGTGCTCGCGCTCTTCATCTTGTTCGCGACCAAGGGCGGCTAGGCAGGCTGGCGTCGTGCTACGATGCCGATTCCTCAAATTCTCGGATGTGTATTTCGGAACACGCGTGGGGATGTATTCCCAGGCGAAGGAGATCGTCGTGTCAGATGTCGTCGGCAAAAAAACCGTGCGCGTGGTGGCCGCCGTCGTCGAGCGCGAAGGTCGCTACCTCATCACCCAGCGCCGGGATCAAGCGGTGCTCTCGCTCCTGTGGGAGTTCCCGGGTGGCAAGGTCGAGCCCAACGAGGCCGACGAGGACGCGCTCCGTCGCGAGCTCAAGGAGCGCCTCGACGCCGACGGCAAGATCGGCCGCAAGCTCGGCGAGAAGGTGCACGAGTACGACGGCTATCGCGTCGCGCTCGCGCTGTATGAAGCCACCCTCGTCGAGGGCAAGCCGCTCGTCGCTCGGCGCGTGAAGGACTTCCGCTGGGTGGCCTCGGCCGAGTTCGAGCAGTATCCGTTTCCCGACGCTGATCAGCAGACGATGGATCAGCTGCTCGGCTTCTCGCGCTAACGCTTCTCCCGCCTCATATGAGAGTCCACATGTCCAAGAAGAGCAAAGACGCAGCCTCGCTCGGTGAGGTCACTGCAGGCGCATTCAGCAGCAAGCGCAACAAGGGATCGGAGGCTGGTCTAGTACGGCTCGCGTCTCCTCACCCGTCGGTGCGTTACATCATCGACGTGCTCGAGCGCCTGCGCGCTCGCGCGTACACCACGAACGCCGTCATCGCGGGCGAGCCCGGCTGCGGCAAAGAAGGCCTCGCTCACACTCTCCACGAGCTCATGCATCCCGACGGTGGACCGCTCGTCACCGTGTCCACCTCCGGTCGCCCCGAGGCCGTCGTGTCCGACGAGCTATTCGGCGCCGCGCCAACGCACAAAGGCGACCGTTCCACCGAAGGTGCCGTCGCCGAGGCCGATGGCGGCACGCTGGTGCTCGACGAGGTCATTGGTCTTGCACCCCAGCTCCAGCGTCGCTTGCTGGAGCTCGTCAAGAGCGGGCGCTACACGCGCGACGGCGAGGTCCGCGAGCGCCGCACGCAGCTCAACATCTTCGTGATCACCGACGGCAACATCGCAACTGAAGTGGCCGCGGGTCGCTTCCGCCACGACCTTTATCACAAGCTCGCGCGCCTCGACTTCGTGCTGCCGCCCTTGCGCGAGCGTCCGGAAGACGTGCCCGCCGCGGCACGCTGGATGGCGAATCGCGTGCGTACGCAGCGGGGCCTTCCCGCGAACGTCGTCCTCGAAGGCGAGACCGGCGCGACGGGCACCGTCGTCATCCAGCAAGACGCCCTCGACCTCCTGCGGGTGCAGCGTTGGCCGGGCAATTTCCGCGAGCTCGAGATCGTGATCGAGCGCGCGTTGTTCCTCTACTCGGATGGCAAACAGGTCGTCGCCCACGACATCAGCAGGGCGCTCGCCGATCCACGCGGCTAGCAGCTCGCACACGTTATCCACGCATCCGTGAGGCAAAAGGCCACATGGTTCTCGGACACGGCACATAGCCGTGTCCGTCTCTCAAATGGAGTGCCGTCATGTTCTCGCAGGTCATGGCAGACAGTACGTGGATGACGTTGGTGTACGTGTTGGGCGGGCTCGTCGCGCTCTACCTGTTCGGATCGATCCGCTTCATCCCCAACTCCAAGGTCGGCATCGTCGAGAAGCGGTTCTCGCCGCGCGGGTCCATCAAGAGCGGCATCATCGCGCTCCGCGGCGAGGCCGGCTTTCAGCCGCATGTGCTGCGCGGTGGCGTGCACTTCCTCCCGATGTTCGTCTACTCGGTGCATATACAGCCGCTCGTGACGATCGGTCAGGGTCACCTCGGCTACTTGTTCGCGCGTGACGGACAACAGTTGCCCAACAACCAAACACTCGCCAGCAACGTCGACGCCGACGACTTCCAAGACGTCGAAGCGTTCTTGCGCAAGGGCGGTCAACGCGGTCCTCAGCGCAAGCTGTTGCGGGAAGGCACCTACGCCATCAACCTCGCGCAGTTCGCCGTCATCACCGAGCGCGGCGTGTTCTATCACCAGCTCCAGAAAGAGGAGGAGAAGGTGTTCGCCGCGATGGCACAGCTCCTCAACGAGCGTTGGGGCTTTGTGCCCATCGTCATCCAAGGCGCCGACGATGCGATCGGTGTCGTGACGGTACACGACGGCCCGTCGCTGCCCGATGGTGAGATCATCGCGCCCACCATTGGTGACGATCCGAGCGTACCCGAGACGTTCCACGCGAGCTTTCAAGATCCGGAGCGCTTCCTCCGCGCCGGCGGTAATCGTGGCCGTCAGCTGCAGGTGCTTGCCGAGGGCACGTATTACATCAATCGCTTGTTCGCCACCGTCGAGGCGGTGCCGAAGACCGTGATCGACGTCGGCAACGTGGGCGTCGTGGTCTCCTACACCGGGACGAAGGGCACCGATCTGTCGGGCGAGGGGTATCGCCACGGAGAGATGGTCGGCAAGGGCCTGCGCGGCGTGTGGAACGAGCCACTCTTGCCCGGCAAGTACGCGTTCAACACATACGCGGGCAAGGTCATCATCGTGCCCACCACCAACTTCATCCTGAAGTGGAACCGCACCGAGACCGGCGCGCACAAGTTCGACGAGAACCTCGCCGAGGTGTCGCTCATCACGAAGGACGCCTTCGAGCCGTCACTGCCGCTCAGCGTCGTCGTGCACATCGACTATCGCAAGGCGCCGCTCGTGGTGCAGCGCTTCGGTGACATCAAGCGCCTCGTCGAGCAGACGCTCGACCCGATGGTGGCCGCGTACTTCAAGAACATCGGCCAGACGCGCACGCTGATCCAGCTCATCCAAGATCGCTCGGCGATCCAAGATCAGTCGGGCTCCGAGATGCGCACCAAGTTCGCCGCGTACAGCCTCGAGCTCCAGGAAGTCCTCATCGGCACACCGTCGGGCCAAGGTGGACAGATCGAGCAGATCCTCACGCAGCTGCGCTCTCGTCAGATCGCCGAGGAGCAAGTCGAGACCTACAGCCGGCAGGAGAAGGCGGCCGTGAAGGAGCGCGAGCTACGCGAAGCCGAGTCGCGCGCGAAACAGCAGACGCACATCACCGAGTCGGAGCTGTCCATCACCGTGCAGGCCAACCAGGGCAAGGCCGACTTTGCGCGCGCGCAGCAACAGGCGGCACAGATTCAAGTCATGGCGCAAGCCGAGCGTGACCGCACGCGTCTGCATGGTGAAGGCGAGGCCTCGAAGATCGAGCTGCTCGCCGGTGCCGAAGCCGAGCGCGTGGCCCGCGTCGGTGTCGCGCAGGCGCTCGCCGTCGAGGAGCAGGTCCGCGCCTACGGTGGGCCGCGGTTCCAGCTCACGCAGAGCGTGATGAGTCGCTTCGCCGAGGCCATCCAGGCCGCAGGCGTCGACGTGGTGCCGAAGATCGTGATCGGCGGCAGCGGCGCCGACGGCAAGGGTGGCAACGGCAACGTGATGGAGGCGCTCCTCGCCATGCTGCTGTCCGACAAGGTCGGTGAATCACTGATCGGCGAAGCGGCGATCGGTCCTCGCTCGGCTGCCGCCGAGGCCATTCGTCAAGGTCTGCAGGCACGCATCGCGGCGCCGCCCGTCGCGAAGGTCTAGGCCTTCGCGGCGCCTGGCGCAACCTCGCGTCGGCCCGGTAGGAAGCCCACGTACTTTCCGTTCACGAACAGCAACGTCATGAGCCGTTCACCGAGCACGTCACCATCGGAACGGATGGTGATGGGCTCGGCGTTCGTCACGATGTCCGATACGGCGGACAGGAGGCGCGCAAGGTTCGGCGGCGCGCCCGGCGTGGGTCCTTGTCGCAGGGCGCCGACCATCGGATTGTCGAACGCGACAACCTTGTACTGCGCACCGACGATCTGCTCGAAAAGTGCGCGCAGCGACGATAACGAGCGACGCTCGGATTCTGCGTTGAACGAACCCTTTGCGATCTCGACGAAACCCCGCGCGACCAGCTGATCGCGCGCATTTACATCGGGTGCGCCGGCGGTGCCCGGGATGAGCTGCATCATACGGAAGCGATCCCAGTCGACGGCGGGTGCAGGCCCGGTGGCGTCGAAGAGCTGCTCGAGGAATCGTTCGGCGAGATCGGCGGAGGGAGCCATGCGCGCTACCAGAGCATCGCTTCGCGACAGAGGCAAGAGACGCCAACGCGCGCCTACTGGCAAACCTTCGAGACCTCGTTTCGCCTTTGCCACTTGGCAGATTCCATTAATCTATATAATATCTAGATTAATGCTCCGGTTCGAATGGGACAAGCAGAAGAACAAGCAGAACCGGGCGAAGCACAAGGTGTGGTTTGAGGAAGCGCAGTCTGTCTTCGAGGATTCGCAGGCGCGGGTGTTCTACGACGACGATCACTCCGACCGTGAGGACCGCTTCGTGATCCTCGGGCTGAGCTCCGCACCTCGGTTGCTCGTCGTCGTGCACGGCCACAGCGCGGCAGACTCAATCGTCCGTATCATCTCGGCTCGGAAAGCGACCCGGAAGGAGAGCAAGACCTATGAAGAAGGAATATGAATTCGCCAAGATGCGCGAGGTCAAGAACGCCTACGCCGGCAAGAAGAAGGCCGTCGGAATCAACTTCAGTCCGACGGTGATCGACTACTTCAAGAAGCTGGCGGCAGAGACAAACCTCCCGTACCAGAAGCTCATCGATCTCTACCTGCTCGACTGCGTCCGTCACCGAAGGAAGCTGTCGCTCACGTGGGCCGCCTGATCGCAATGGAGTCTGTGACGCTTTAGTCGACGAGGTTCAACGCATTTGACATCGATCGTCGTGTCGTTAAACTTGTCGAGTGCTGAAGGTCTCTCCCAAGTTCCAAGTGGTCGTGCCCAAGGCGGTCCGCGAAGCGCTTGGCCTGCGCGCAGGATCGTTGGTCGACGTGATCGCAAAGGGGAAGGTTGCGTACCTGGTCCCGCTCGTCACGTAGCCATCGCTCAAAGCCACGCTCAAAGGGCGGATCGGCACGCACACGATCCGTGACAAGCGCGACCGCAAGCTGTGACGAAGTCGCCGGTCCTGCTCGACTCGTCGGTGTGGATCGAGATCCTGGGCGGCGGTGCGCTCGCCGCACGCTGTGAGGCGGAGCTGTCAGCCGCGGTGAACGTATTGGTTCCCACCGTCGTACTGTTCGAGGTCTATCGCAAGGTCTGCCGCGCCACTTCCGAAGAAGAGGCGCTCTCCGTGATCACGATGCTGAGTCAACACACGGTAAGTGACTTGAGCCGGGAGATCGCCCTTGAAGCCGCGGATCTCTCCATCGCGCACAAGCTGGCGATGGCGGACAGCCTGGTCCTGGCGCACGCCCGGCATGTCCACGCAGTGCTCGTTACGCTCGACAACGACTTCGCCGATCTGAGCGACGTTCGCAGTCAGATCTATCGATCCCCACCACATCGAATTCCGAGACATGACGCGCGGCACGATGGCGGTTCCGTACAGCCGCATCGTGGGCGTGCGCGCCCGCGGCCGCCGCTGACACGCCTTTGCGGCTAGACGTCCAGGTTGCGTACGTTGAGCGCGTTCTGCTCGATGAACTCGCGACGCGGCTCCACCTCTTCGCCCATGAGCTTCGAAAAGATCTCCTCGGCCGCGTTTAGGTCGTCCGCGTGCACCTCGAGCAGGGTGCGCGCCTTTGGGTCCATCGTGGTCTCCCACAACTGCTCGGCGTTCATCTCGCCAAGACCCTTGTAGCGGCTGATCTGCAGGCCCTTGCGACCGATGGTCTCGAGCGCGTCACCCAGATGATCGAGGCGGGCGAGCTGCGTCGTGGCTTCCTTGCCGTTATCGACAGGCGCCAGCGCGTACGGGCCGGGATGCACACCCAGTTCGGCACCGATCTTCGTGAGCTCCTCGTACTCGGGGGAGTCGAGGAGACGGAAGTCGATGGTGGTGGTCTTGCGCGCGCCGCCGAAGCGAGTGGGACACACGATCTTGAAGTTGCCGTGGCCGGTGTCCTTCTTGATCTCGAGCTCCGTCGCCGCGAGCTCCGAGTTGCTGTTCTTCCAATACGCGGTGAGCCGCGCCAGCGCCTTCGTGATTTGTTGCTCGTCGGCGAGATCGGCCTTGGTGAGGCCCGAGGCGCGCACGAACGCGTCGATGATGCGCGAGTCGCCCTTCTTCTCCGTTTGCGCGAGCACCTTCGTGTAGCGCAGCGCGCGACGGCCGAGCGCGACGAGTGCGGCGCCCGTGACCTCGGACTTGCCGGTGACGAGCTTCACATCCTCGACGGCGGCGTCGAGGAGGAAGTCCTCGAGCGCTTGCTCGTTCTTGAGGTAGAGCTCTTTCTTGCCGCGCTTCACTTTGAACAGCGGCGGCTGCGCGATGTAGATGTGGTGCAGGATCTTCTTCGTACCGTCGGCGTTCTCTACCTCGCGCTTGATGAGCTCGGGGTACTGACGGAAGAAGAACGTGAGCAGCAGCGTCCGGATGTGGCTGCCGTCGACGTCGGCGTCGGTCATGATGACGATGCGGTGGTAGCGCAGCTTGTTGACGTCTTTGTCTTCGCCGATGCCACAGCCGAGCGCGGTGATGAGCGTGGCGATGAGCTCGGAGCCCAGCATCTTGTCGATGCGCGCCTTCTCGACGTTGAGGATCTTGCCGCGCAACGGCAAGATCGCCTGGTACTGCGAGTCGCGCCCTTGCTTGGCGGAGCCTCCTGCCGAGTCACCCTCGACGATGAACAGCTCGGCCTTCGACGGATCGCGCTCGCGACAGTCGGCGAGTTTTCCGGGCAAAGAAGACGAGTCGAGGGCGCCCTTGCGCTGCACCATGTCGCGCGCCTTGCGGGCCGCTTCACGTGCGCGCGCCGCGAGCATGCACTTGGCGATGATCTGCTTTGCCTCTTTCGGGTGCTCCTCGAGCCAAATTGCCATGCGCTCGTTCACGATCGAAGCGACGATGCCCGTGACCTCCGAGCTCACCAACTTGTCCTTCGGCTGATTCGAGAACTTCGGATCGGGGTGCTTGATGGAAACGATGGCGGTGAGGCCCTCGGACAAGTCGGCGCCGGAGAGCCCGTCCTTGGCTTCCTTGTTGAGCTTGTTGGCCTCGGCGTACGCGTTGATGGTGCGCGTGAGCGCCTGGCGGAATCCCGTGAGGTGCGCGCCGCCGTCTTTGTTTCGGATATTGTTCGTGAAGCAGAAGATATTCTCGGTGTAGCTGTCGTTCCACTGCACCGCTATCTCGGCGCCGATGCCGTCTTTCTCGTCGAGAAAGTAGACCGGCTTCTCGTTGATCTTGGTTTTGTTGGTGTTGAGGTCCTCGACGAAGGAGCTGACGCCACCGTCGAACTTGTACTCGTGGCGCACGGCTTCCGTGCCGCGCTCGTCGGAGATTGCGATGGACAGACCACGGTTGAGGTAGCCGAGCTCACGCATGCGCTGGGACAGCACGTCGAAGCTGAACTCGGTGATCTTGAAGACATCGGCGTCGGGCTTGAACGTGATCTTGGTGCCCGACTGCGGTCCCTCCTCGACGTCGCCGATGATCTTGAGCGCCGTCGCCATGTCGCCGCGACGGAACTCCTGGTGGTAGATCTTGCCGTTCTTGCGGATCTCGAGCTTCACCCACTCGGAGAGCGCGTTGACGACGGAGACACCGACGCCGTGCAGACCGCCGGAGATCTTGTAGGTCGACTTCTCGAACTTCCCGCCGGCGTGCAGCACCGTCATGATGATCTCGGGCGCGGGCCGTCCCTCGGTGGGATGGATGTCCACCGGCATGCCGCGACCGTTGTCCTCGACGCTGATCGAATTGTCGTAGTGGATCTGAATTTCGACGTGATCGCAGTGACCCGCAAGCGCTTCGTCGACGGAGTTGTCGACGACCTCGTACACCATGTGGTGGAGACCCGTGCCGTCATCGGTGTCGCCGATGTACATGCCGGGCCGCTTGCGCACCGCTTCGAGGCCTTTTAGGACCTGGATCTTGTCGGCTTTGTAGTCGTCCGTAGGGTTGTCTTTTTCGCCTGCGGACGCTGCGGTCGGCTGCTCGTTCATGGGGTGCGAGTATTTAGCACGCAAAGCTGCGTCAGCAAAGTGGAATCCCCGGATTTGGAGCGCCCACCTAGTGGTGCATTTGGGGCTGCATTTGGCCGTCGCATTGGCGGCCAGGATCACTTCGGCCTAGGATGGGGCTTCGTGGGTCAGTGACTAGGATGAAAGTCCTACTATTATCGATGGTTATATCGATCGCGTTCCTGGCAGGCCGCTACACCGCCGGGATCCAGCTTCCCGGCCTTCCTGCCGGCGCGCCTGCGCCCGTCCCGCACCCGGCTGCCTCGAACCCCAAGCAGGTCGCAGAAGCACGCCACGCGCTCGATGAATGTCGTGACCAATGCGAGCAGACAGCGATCATGACGAAAGCCTCGGACCTCCAACTGAAGGCCTGTCGCGCGCGGTGTGACGCCGACCATGTCATCCCCGTGGTGCCGCACGAAGTACCACGCAGCATCACGGTCGCGCCGGCGGATCATCGCGCTCGTTGAGCCGCGGAGGTTCGCGCGCTAAACAGCAACGCATCGTTCGGAGATCAAACGTTGCGTTGGTGTTTAGTCTATCTCCTCGGGCGTGCCGCCCGCCCTGTCGGCGGAGCCGTCAGGGTCCCACCCTGCTCACGCGGCGACTTCGCCGCGACGCAGCCTTTGGCTGCTCAGTTTTGACTCGCGCTCCGCGCGACTCTGG
>JAYUBF010000315.1:0-29056 GCA_043741435.1 Myxococcales bacterium | reverse complement strand
TCTATCTCATCGGGCGTGCCGCCGGCCCTGCCGGCCGAGCCGTCAGGGTCCCACCCTGCTCACGCGGCGACTTCGCCGCGACGCAGCCTTTGGCTGCTCAGTTTTGACTCGCGCCCCGCGCGACTCTGGTTAGCCCCTGACGCGCCGCCATTTTCGTGCTACTCCCTCCCCGCCAATTGGCGGAAAAAGGGTGAAGAACTAGATGTCGCGTGACGATCTCGTAGCAATGGAAGGCAAAGTGGTCGAAGTTCTCGTCGGTGGGAACTTCCGTATCAACGTAGAGGGTGGGCACTCCGTGCTGGCCCAGCTCGGCGGCCGCATGAGGCGAAACCGTATCCGCGTGGTCCTCGGGGACATCGTGACCGTCTCGGTCTCGCCCTACGATCCCTCTCGCGGTCTCATCACCTTCCGCGGCAAATAATTTTCCCCGCGCTCCAATCGCGGGACTGCCTCCCAGCATCCCAGATACGATGGCGAACAAGTTGGGTGTGGAGGAGCTGGAGGCCGCCTACTCAGGAGGCCACCGGCTGTACGAGCTGTGCGGGATCACCCTCACGCTCGGCACGGGGCTCTGGTTGTTCAGCCGCTTGCTGACGGGTGATGCGCTTCCTGTGTGGTGGTATCCGCTGGCGCTGGTCCTCGGCATGCTCGCCGCGGACTTCGTCTCCGGCGTGGTGCACTGGGGCTTCGACACCTGGGGTGGGCTCGACACGCCGGTGGTGGGCAAGCTCGCCATTCGCGCGTTTCGCCAACACCACCTCGACCCGTCGGCGATGCTCGCCCACGACTTCGTCGAGACCAATGGCCACAACATCACGCTCGCGTTCACGCTCACCACGCTCGGCCTGTGGCTGGTGCCCGCGGCGCAGGCGTCCCCGGGCGCGCGCTTCACCGGCCTGTTCCTGGTCAGCATGACGGTGTTCGTGTCGCTCACGAGTCAGATCCACAAGTGGGCCCATACGCCCCGCCCACCGCGCGTGGTGCGCATGCTGCAACGCGCCGGCGTGCTGCTGTCTGCCGAGCACCACGTTGCGCATCACGCCTCGCCCTTCGTGCGCAACTACTGCACCACCACCGGCTGGGTCGATCACCTGTTCACGCAGCTGCGCTTCTTCCATCACGTCGAGAGCGCGATCGAATTCGTGTCCGGGGTTCCGCCGCGACGCGACGACGACTCGGCGCGATGAGGCCGGCGTATCGCACCGCGCTCGTCACGGGCGCATCGAGTGGCATCGGCCGCGCCCTGGCGACGGTGCTCGCGCGCGACGGTGTGCTGGTGATCGCGACCGCTCGCCGTGACGCCGAGCTGCAGAGCCTGCGTGCGGAACTCATCGCCAGCGGGCACGACGTCGAGATCGAAGTCATGGATGTCAGCGAGGCCGATCGCACCGTGGAGCAGATCCGCGCCATCGACGCGCGCCTGGGCGGGCTCGACCTCGTGATCGCGAACGCCGGTGTCGGTCTCGGTGGCGGTGATCCGCACAGCTGGGAAGCCGTGCGGGTCGCCAGCGAGGTGAACTACGTGGGTGCGATCGCCACGCTGACCGCGGTGCTGCCGCGCATGATCGAACGCGGTCGCGGCCACGTGATCGGCGTCTGCTCGCTCGCGTCGTTCGGTGCATTGCCCAGAGCGGCCGCGTACTGCGCGCCGAAGGCTGGGCTCTCGATGTTCCTCGATTGCCTGCGGCTCGATCTGGCGGAGACCGGCGTCGCGGTCACGACCGTGAACCCCGGCTTTATCCGCACCCCGATGGTGGCGAAGTCGAAGCACCCCATGCCTCAGCTCATGGAGGTCGACGCCGCGGCCGAGCTCATCTGGACCCGGCTGCGCGATCGTCCCGCACGCATCGACTTTCCACAGCCGTTGGCGTGGCTCACGCGGCTGGCGGGTGGATTGCCACGACCGCTCCACGACGCGCTCGTGAAGCTCGTGGCGAACCCGGCCGGAAGCGTGCGCCAGCTGCGCTGAACAAGATACCGACTCCATGTTGAGTTGATCCGCTCCCGGCCAGGCAAGCCTGGCCTTCGCTCACATCGCTTTGCTCTATCGGGTCGAGTCAACATGGATCGGGTCTGGCGCTGTGGCACAGTGCGCGCCATGGATGCGCTCACGCTTTACGTCGACAGCTTCTACATCTCACCCTACGCGCTCACCGTCTTCGTCGCGCTGGAAGAGAAGGGTCTGCCGTATCGGATCGAAGAAGTGTCGCTGCCCGATCGGCAGCAGAAGGAAGCGTCGTACCGGGCGCGCACGGGTCGCGTGCCGTCGCTGAAGCACGGTGACTACTGGCTCGCCGAGTCGCAAGCGATCGCCGAGTATCTCGCCGAGACGTTTCCGTTTCCCCACCACCCGCGCCTGTTCCCGGCTGATCTGAAGGAGCGCGGCATCTGTCGCGAGGTCCAAGCGTGGCTGCGCAGCGACCTCATGCCGATCCGCGAGGAGCGCTCGACGGAGACGGTGTGGTACCAGAAGAGCGATCGCCCTCTGTCGCCGGCGGCGCAGCAAGCCGTGAAGAAGCTCGTCGGTGTGTGCGAGCACCTGATCCCGGACGATCGCGATACGTTGTTCGACGCGTGGTGCATCGCCGATACGGACCTCGCGATGATGCTACAGCGCCTCAACTTGAACGGCGATCCCTTGCCCAAGAAGGTGCAAGCCTACGCCGAGGCGAACTGGGCGCGGCCGTCGGTGCAGAAGTGGAATGTGCAACCGCGCAAGCCGTACGTGAAGTACTAGGTCGTGTCCTCAAACTCCTCCCGTCGTCGAGCTTGCCCTCGGCCTGCTCGCTGCGTTGCTCCTCGGTTACAGGCCTACAGGCCTGCGCCCTCGTCGCGCCTTGCGATCCGGCCTGCGGGCTGCGCTCGTCTCGGTCCGGAGTTCGAGGACACTCCCTAGCCATGGAGCGCGTGCTCATCCTCGGTGCCACGTCCGCGATCGCCGCGGAGGTGGCCGTGCTCCACGCCACGCGCGGCGACTCGTTGTGCCTCGTCGGTCGCGATGCTGGCAAGCTGGCCGACGTCGCGTTGCGTTGTGCGAGCACGTCGGTGCTCACGCGTCGCGCGGACTTTTCGCAGCTGGCCGACAACGAGCGCGTGGTGCGAGAAGAGATCGCGGCGCTCGGGGGCATCGATCGGGTGCTCATCGCGCACGGTGCGCTGGGTGATCAGCTCGCGTCGGAGCAAGCCTTCGCCGAAGCCGAGTCCATCATCGTCACCAACTTTAGCAGCGTGGTCGCGCAGCTCATCCCGCTCGCGAATGCGCTCGAAGCCGCGCAAAGCGGCCGCATCGGCGTCATCACGTCCGTCGCCGGGGATCGAGGTCGCCCGCGCAACTACACCTACGGCGCAGCGAAGGGTGCGCTCAACGTGTACCTCGAGGGGCTGCGCACGCGGCTCTATGCGAGCGGCGTCAAGGTGACGACGCTCAAGCTCGGGCCCGTCGACACGCCGATGACCGCGGACCACGGCAAGCACGCGCTGTTCGCAAAGCCTCCGGAGGTGGCACGCGCCATCGTCGCTGCGATGGATGCCGGCACACCAGAAGCCTATGTCCCCGGCTACTGGCGCCTGATCATGCCCATCGTGAAGGGCACACCGGAGCGCTTGTTCCAGCTCTTTCCATTCCTGGCGGGTCGCTAGCCGATCGGTCGCTGGGGTCGCTAGAAACGAATGTCGACGTCGACGAAGCTCGGCGATCAGATTCCGCCATCGTGGAAGAACGTGATGGACGCTGAGCTGGCGAGCCCGGACTTTGCTGTGCTGGAAGGGTTCGTGGCTGCGGAGCGCGCGCGGGCGAAGGTGTTTCCACCACCCGACGAGGTCTTCGCAGCGCTGCGTCACGTCGCGCCCGCGGAGGTGAAGGTGGTGATGCTGGGCCAGGACCCCTATCCCACTGCGGGCAACGCGAACGGGCTCGCGTTCTCCGTGGCCCCGGGCATGAAGATCCCGGCTTCGCTGCGCAACCTGTTCGCAGGACTGCAGCTCGACCTCGGGCATGCGCCACCGCAGAGCGGCGACCTCACCGCGTGGTCGCGCCAAGGCGTGTTGCTGCTCAACACGGTGTTGACCGTGCGCGAGGGCGCGGCGAGCTCGCACCGCAATCGCGGTTGGGAAGTGCTCACCGACGCCATCTTGCGCGAGGTGAATGGTACGTCGGGCCCCGTGGTGTTCTTCGCGCTCGGTGTGCCTGCGCGAGCGATGGTCGACAAGCTGGTCGATCGCTCGCGGCACCACATGATTGCGTTGCCTCACCCATCGCCGCTCAATGGAAAATCGTTCGTGAACGCGGCCGAGGCCCAACGCCCGTTCTCCCGTATCAACTCGCTCCTGCGAGCAGGTGGACGCGAGCCAATTCGTTGGGACCTTCCGGGGCCGTGGAAGTAGAAGCGGTCTAGAAGCCGGCCACCGCGTGGGGCACGTACGGAGCTTCGAGCGCGCGCGCCTCGTCGGCGGTGAGCTCGATGGAGAGCGAAGCCACGGCGTCCTCGAGGTGCGGCATCTTGGTGGCGCCGACGATGGGCGCCGTCACCGACGGGTGGCGACTCACCCAGGCCATCGCAATCTGTGCCATCGACACGCCGCGCGCGGCAGCAATCTGCGCGACGGCCTCGACGATCTTCCCGTCCGACTGCTCCGTTGCGGAGTACAGCTTCTTCGCGAAGGCGTCGGTGGTGTCGCGCTTGGTCACCCCGCCCGCGGCAGCACCCACGGGCCGCGTGAGCCGACCGCGCGCGAGCGGGCTCCACGGCAGCACGCCGATCTTCGCCTCGACGCAGAGGCGTAGCATCTCGCGCTCTTCTTCCCGATAGATGAGGTTGTAGTGTGGCTGCATGGTGACGAAGGGCGCCCAACCGTTGCGCGCCGAGATCTGCAGAGCGCGTGCGAATTCGTACGCGTACATCGAGGAGGCTCCGAGGTAACGCACCTTGCCGACACGCACCAGCCCGTCGAGCGCCTCGAGGGTTTCTTCGATCGGCGTCTCGTGGTCGTACCGATGGATTTGATAGAGGTCGATGTAGTCCATGCCGAGACGACGGAGGCTCTCGTCGCACTCGAATACGATGGCCTTCTTGGAGAGCCCCTTTGCGTTGGGTGTGTTGCGCAGCGGGTTGTGGACCTTGGTTGCGATGACCAAGTCCTCACGCTTGGCGCCGAGCTCACGCATGGCGCGGCCGAGAAACTCTTCGCTCGTACCGAGGGAGTAGATGTTCGCGGTGTCGAAGAAGTTGATGCCGAGCTCCAGGGCACGCGCGTAGAACACGCGGCTCGATTTCTCGTCGAGCACCCAGTCGTGGGTCCCCGCCGAGACCTCGCCGTAGCTCATGCAACCGAGGCAGATGCGCGACACTTTGGTGCCCGTGTTGCCAAGGCGGACGTATTTCATGGGAGGCATCGCGGCTAGCGTAGTCCTGAAGGCGTGCGAATGGGCGCCGGCCCAGCGCGACGCCAACCGTCTGCGAGAAGCCAGGTCCTGGCCGACGGCACGCGGAAGCTGAGAAGGGCATCCGACGAGTACGGGTCCACGAAGGTGAGGCGCACGGGCTCGCTCCGCCGGGCCGCGTGATGCCGAAAATTGTGGCGGACGTAACCGAGCGCGTTGCGGACTTCCGTGGGCGTGCGCAATGCGCGCGCGTGATAGCGGTGCGCAACCACCTTGCCGCTCGTCGCCATGAGCGCGTTGATGCCGCGGGCGATGCGGATGGCGAGGCTACGCATGGCGCGCGAGAGCGAACGTTTGTCGTCGGCCTCGACCAGCAGGTGGATGTGGTTGCCCTGTACGGAGAAGTGGACGATCTGCGCATTGCGACCGTTGGCCGTCATGAAGAGCGCGCGCTCGACGATGCGGAAGCACCGCTTGCTGCGGAGGCTCCACACGCGGCTCTCCATGCGAAGCGTCACGTGGACCGGAATCTTGGGCGAAACCGAGGGCCGCCGAACGTGCGCGATGCCGACATCGTGGATGCGCGGCCGCCCACGTCTTGGCTTCCGCTTGTTCGCGAAGAGTTTCAACTGCTTTGCCTTTCCAATCATTTCGGCTAATATAATATGACGCTATAAAAAGTAAAGGCTCTCAATCGAGAGCCCCAGTGGATACTCGTGTCCACGTCCGGTTCGCCAACGTCATGGAGCTCGTACTGGTGCTCGCTCGTACTGGTGCTCGCTCGTACTGGTGCTCGACGGCAGCGAGGACGCCTTCGGCTCTTTTTGTGGACAGCCGAGACCAGATTGGGCGCACTTCGAAGCCGATCGCACCTGAGCACAAAAACACCATCGCTGCCTTTCGCGCCTTGTGGAATGTGTTTTGAGAGTGAGATCTTGAGCAGAGCACAGCAAAAGCGTCGACGGTCGCTTGCGCCGGCGGCGGGGGCTAGTCGGTCTCGCTTCCACATTTTGTGGGATGGCGGCTGCGGATTGATTTCTTTCTCGACCCGTGTCGCGCGACGGAGAGCACTGCCGCTGCTACATCCGCTACAGCTGCTTTCTGCCTCTGTCCTCTAGAAACAAAATCGAATATTCCACGAGGCGCGGAAGGTGACGGTGGCGTTTCTGTGGTCAGGCGCGATCGGCTTCGAAACGCTCCGATGCTGGTCGCGGCTGTCCACAGAAAGAGCCGAAGGCGTCCCCGTCGCCGTCGAGCACGATCGCGGGAGGGGGGAGATGGCCCGCCCGTCGCCGTCGAGCACGACAGTGGCAGTACGCCAGAACCCGACAGCGAGAGTGAACGCGGAGTGAATTGCTTGTTCTTGCTGCTGCTGCTGCTCGAGCCGGCCTGATGGCAGCGTTGGAGCCGTCTACGCCCGCACGGCGTTAGCCTCGGCCATCAACCTCAACCGCGGCGATATCGGGGTCTGGCCGAGCTGCTAGGCGATTTGAAGCCAGATAGCCGAGTACGAGGTCGTCCGGCTCGACTGCCTGCGTAGGGTGACTCAAAGAAAAGGGCCCCGCCGGAGCAGGACCCTTCGTCTCTTCGTGCTTGTCGGTGGAGCTGAACAGGATCGAACTGTCGGCCTCTAGAGTGCGATTCTAGCGCTCTACCAACTGAGCTACAGCCCCGACGGCGATGTTGGTACCAGATCCCCCGACACGCTCGCAACAAGAAAGCTGTCGACGCGGGCTACCGACCCATTACCGATTTGTGGTACCGATGTGCAGCGAGCCCCGCTTCGAACGTTCGCATCAGCGCTTCGCGCAAAGTGGCGCGGTCCTTGTCCACCGGGTTTGATTCCTTCGTGACCAGGTTGTGCAGCTTCGATCGCACCATCACCTTCTCGGCGCCGATCTGCTCCGCGATCTTCGCGCTGGCGACGGGGCTCGCGGTCGGGTCCTGCTCCGTGATGATGATCGTGGCAGGCAGGCGCTGGCTCTCCGGCTCGATGCGCCACGCCTTCGCCCGTGCCTGCACCGCGTCGCCGAGGCGGCCAATGCCGTAGATCTTGCCGTAGTCGACTTGGGTGAAGCCGACGTCGAGAGATCCGTGAGCCGCGCGTAGCTTCGCTGCGTCGAACACGTACGGCATCGTTGCGAGCCGCGCGCTGGCTCTGCCGAACGTCAGCTTGTCCGCGAGCCACGCCGCGCGATCGAGGTCGACCTTGAACGGACCTAGCTTCTTCGCCGGTGGGCTCAGGTACGGATTGATGGCCACGAGGCTGCGCAGGACCTTGCGACCGCTCTTGTCGCGAACGTCTTGCTTGCTGAGCGCCACCTCGAGCGCGTGAGTACCACCGACGGAGAATCCAGCCACGTGCACCCTGCCGCTGCGCTTCGCCGCGAGGTGGAACATCGCCGACGCGAACTTCTGATATTTCGCCGACTCGTGTGCCTGCGGCACCCGGGACACGTCTTCGTTGCCATGCGAGTCGACGAAGCCGTGGCCCGGCAGCGCGGCGACCATCACGTCGAAGCCTTGCTCGAACAGGTACTGCGCCTCGTCCTTCCACATCGCCGACGAGTTCGAGAACCCGTGGAACAGGAGGACGGTGCCCTTCTTCGACGCCGTGGGGTGGTACAGCTCGAACGGCTTCGCCGTGGCCTTGCGGGCAACGTTGCCGCCCCCCGCGAAAGCGAGCCCCGACACGAGGGTGACGGCGAAGATGACCGTGAGGAATTCCCGCATGACCCTGCTCAATGCGAAGCGTGGGCCAGTGACGTCGGGTGTGATCTCGGTCGCTTACGATCCGATGCCGGCGGCGGCTGGGGTCCAAGAAGCCGGCTCCTCGGGATCGCAGCTTCCCTGGGCAGCGATTTGCGCCTCGCACTCGTCGAGGTATGCGATGCAGCCGGACAGCGATGGGATGGCGAACAACGTGCGGCGAATCTCGGCCGCACCTTTCAACCCGCGCAGATAACCACCGAGGTGACGCCGCGTGACTTGCACGCCGTGCTTCTCACCGCGGGCCGCCACGTTCGCGCGCATGTGGTCGCGCGACAGCTGGAAGCGCTCGGCCACCGTCGGACCTGGGATGGTCTCGCCACGCTCGATGAGCGCCTTCGCTTCCCGGAACACCCAGGGATGCTCGATCGCCGCGCGGCCTACCATTGCACCTGCGCAACCAGTCTCGGCCAAGGCGCGTTGCGTGGCCTCGGCTGTGCTGACGTCGCCGTTCACGATGACCGGAATGGACACCACCTCGCGTGCGCGACGAGCCCACTGCCAGTCGGCCGCGCCCGAGTGACCCACCTTCGCAACGCGACAGTGCACCGTCAGCGCCGACACCCCGACGCCCTCGAGACGTTTTGCGAGCTCGATGATCGGCATCTCGCGCTCTGGACCCCAGCCGATGCGCGTCTTCACCGTCACGGGTAGCTTCACCGACTTCACGATGAGCGCGGCCATCGCCACCATGGCGGTCGGCTCGCGCAGCCAGCCCGCGCCTGCTCCACGCGCCGCGACCTTCGGCACCCAGCATCCACAGTTGATGTCGATGTACGCGGGTCTCGACTCCTCCGACACCCGCGCCGCCTCGGCGAGGCGCTCGGGATCCGAGCCGTAAATCTGGATGGCTGTCGGATCGTCGCCGTCGTAGAGGCTGATCTTGCGCTTGGCCACGCCCGAGCCCCGCAACAAGCCCTCGGCGTTCACGAACTCCGTCACGCAGATCTCTGCGCCGAGCGATCGGCACACGCGACGGAAGACCGCGTCGGTGACGTCTTCCATCGGCGCTAGAATGAGCGGCTTCTTCGACAGAAGGCGCTTCAGTCGCTCGTGTTGCGGCGTGCTCACGGGCCTCTGCTAGCACGATTTTTCTAGGCTTGCTACGGCGGGCTCCATGCCTTCGTCCGGTGCCTCGTTCGCCTGCAGGTTTGCCGTGCTGCTTACTGCCCTTGGCGGCTCGTACCTCAGAACTTCACCGCAAGACCTCCCGGTGCGGAAGCGAACACGCGATTCATCCTCCTGCGGGTGAGGGGGCCAGCGATGGCGAGGGCCGCTCCTGTCACTTGCAGCGCGAAGTCGAGCACGAGACCCACTTGCGCGACGATCTGCACGGTGCGGTTCACGCTGTCGGCAGCGCTGCTGGTCTGCGAGTCGATCGAGGACGATCCGGTCGTAGGTGCCGTGACCACGGTGTACGGCTGCGACAGCTGGATGAGCGGCCCCGCGAACGGGATGAGCGCGGTCGACGCCGACGAGCGGCCGAGCCCGTAGGTGGCACCCGCGTCGGCGGCGTATGCGAGGCCGAACAACGCCACGCCACCACCGAAGAGTCCCCAGCGTCGCGGCGCGCGCTCTGGTGGTGCGCTGCGCAGCGCGCTTATACCCCCTGGCTCCGACTGCGGCCTCGGCACCGGGCTCGTCGTCTCGAACGTCGCAGGCGTCGAGGGCACGCGCAGCGACTCTGGATCCGCCCACGCCAGGCCGGGCGTGGACAACAACACGGCGCAGACCACTCGGCGCATGAACACCTCGTGCTTTACTCATCGGTCAGAGCGCTCGGTTCTGTAGTCCCTAACGCGATTTTTTCTCTCGGTGAGGTAGGCTCGGGTGTGCTCGCACCGTAAAACGAGCGATCTCGCACTCTCCATGCCTGCCAAATCCACCGACAAGGTTGCCGACAAGCGACGAATCCCTACCCGCAAGCTCCCGACGCTGGGGCGCTTTCGCTGGTTCCGCGCGCTGGTGTTGCTGATCGTCGGTGGTCTCCTTCTTGGTGCCGCCGGAGGCGCTGGCGTTTATCTCCTCTACGCCAACGACCCGGAGCTCCCGCGGATCGACCACGTCGGTGACTACCATCCGAAGGTCGTCACCAAGATCTTCGCGCGCGGTGGCGAGCTCATCGGCGAGATCTACGAAGAGCGGCGCACCGTGGTCACCCGCGCCGAAATCCCCGACATCATGATCCACGCACTGGTCGATGCGGAGGACGCCGAGTTCTACGAGCACCACGGCCTCTCGTACGTCGGCATGCTGCGCGCGCTCATCAACGACCTGAAGCCTGGCGCGCACCTCCAGGGCGCCTCGACGCTGACGCAGCAGCTGGTGCGCAACCTGCTCTTGCGCACCAACGCGCGCACCGTGAAGCGCAAGGTGCAGGAGCTCATCCTGGCGCGCCGGATCGAGAACACGCTCGCCAAGGACGAGATCCTGGTGCTGTACCTCAACCAGATCGAGCTGCCGTACTCGCGGTTCGGCATCGAAGAGGCGAGCCGGTTCTACTTCGGCAAGGGCATCAAGGACGTCGACCCCGGCGAGGCTGCGCTGCTCGCGTCGTTGCCGAAGGGCGGCAACATCGACCCGCTGAAGCATCCGGAGCGAGCGAAGGAGCGCCAGCGTTACGTGCTCTCGCAGATGGTGCGGTACAAGCACATCGATCCCGCGCTCGCCGAGCGTTTCGCGAACGCGCCGATCAAGCTCGTGAAGAGCGGCGCTCCGTACATCGGCATCGCGCCCGAGTACGTCGACGAGGTGAAGCGCATGCTGGTGACGCGCTTCGGTGCGAAGAAGCTGCCGTATCTCGGGCTCGAGGTGCACACGCGCTGCGACGCGAAGATCCAAAGAGCGGCGCGCGACGCCGTCGAGAAAGGCCTCGTCGATCTCGACGGACGCCAGGGCTTTCGGAAGCCAATCGCGCACCTGAAGACGCCGGCAGAGCAAAAGAAGCACCACGCCAAGCTCGACAAAGAGTTCGGTTCCGAGCCGAGCATGGGTAAAGTCGTCGACGGGATGGTGCTCACCATCGCCAATGGCAACGCCGGCGGTCTCGACGCACAGGCCACGATCGATCTCGGCGCCACAATCGGCGTCTTGTCTTTGCCCGCGGTCGTCGATCGCTACAATCCGAAGAAGCAAACGGCCACCGAGCGCTTCGCCGTCGGCGACGTGGTGCGCGTGCGGGTCATCGAGCCGGGCAAGTCACGCGACGATGCGCGGCCCGTGGTCGCGCTCGAGCTGGGACCGCAAGCCGCGATGGTGGTGATGGAGCCGCAGACGCGTGACGTTCTCGCGCTCGTCGGTGGCTATGGCTACCGCGCGGGCGGCTTCGATCGCGCGATCGCGGCCAAGCGGCAGCCCGGCTCCTCGTTCAAGCCATTCGTGTACGCCGCCGCGTTCGACACCGGACGCTTCACGCCAGCGTCGGTGTTGGTCGACGGGCCACAGGTCTACACGTCGGCGGGCATGCAGCCGTGGAAGCCGAAGAACGCAGAGAAGGAGGCGTATCTGGGCCCGGTGCGCCTGCGCGTCGCGCTCGCGAAGTCGCTCAACACCGTCGCCAGCCAGCTCGTCGACGTGGAGCGCGAAGGCGTTGATCCCGCCTCCATCGTGGCGCTGGCGAAGTCGCTCGGGATCGAGTCGCCGCTCGAGGCCAACCCCAGCCTCGCGCTGGGAACGTCGGAGGTGTCACCCATCGAGATGGTGAACGCGTACGGCAGCCTCGCGAACAGCGGCAAGGCGCGCGCGCCGCGCTTCTTCGATCGCATCACGGTGTCACCGAGCGCACCGCGCGGCAGCCTGCTCGGCGATCCTGCGCCGGTGTTGCCCACGGCGCCCGAGGCGGAGCTGCCGGAGACGCAAGCGCTGCGTCCGGAGGTCGCGTTCCTCGTCGTGTCGATGATGACGTCGGTCATCGACATGGGCACGGCCGCCAGCGCGAAGGGCAAGCTCGGCCGACCCGCTGCCGGCAAGACGGGCACCACCAACTCTCATAAGGACGCTTGGTTCGTCGGCTTCACGGCGGATCTCGTCGCCGGCGTGTGGGTCGGTTTCGACGACATGCGTGAGCTCGGCCACGGCGAGCAGGGCGCACGCTCGGCGCTGCCGATGTGGGTCAACCTCATGGCAGACGCGCACGCAGGTGTACCGCCGCATCCGTTCGTGCAACCACCGGGCATCGTGTCAGCCAAGATCGATCCCGCCTCGGGCTTGCTTGCTGCGCCGGGCGCGAGCAACGCCATCGACGAGGTGTTCCTCGAGGGCACGCAGCCGACCAGCGAGGCGCCGAAGCAAGGTGACGTGAACCCGGATACGTATCTGCTCGAGCAGAACTGATCGTCGACCTACTTTGGTTGTCACAGCCCGTACGAAAAAAAACGCCAGAGGTGTTGGCCAAAGGCGCCATCCAGGGCGGGGCGAGTGACCGCTGATGTTGGACCTAACTATTTAGAAGCGTTGACGCTGAGCGCGCCCGAACCGTGGCCCGGTGCTTGCTTTGAGACGGGCCAACTTGCGCCTCCGATCGCTCAACTCTTTTGTCGTCACTGGGCTCGCCAGCTTCATCGCCTTGGTCGCCCAGCCCGCTTGGGCAAAGGCGCCGGCGCCGTTGCAGCGCAATCCGCTGGGCATGTCGATGGCGGAGCACCCGGGAGCCGCGCGCTTCGCGATCGTCGGCGATGGTGGGACCGCGGACGGCAAGCAGCGCGGGGTAGCGTCTTCTCTTCTGCGCCAGTACCAGGCCACGCCGTTCTCCGATCTGCTGCTTCTCGGTGACAACGTCTACAACACCGGCGCGCCGGAGAAGTTCGAATCCACGATCGGGAGACCCTACCGCCCGCTCGTGACGCGTGGCGTTCGCTTGCTCCCGATCCTCGGCAACCACGACGCGTTCACGCAGCGTGGCACCGCGCAGCTCAAGTACCTCGGCCTCGGCAACAATCGGTGGTACCGGACCACGCTCGCCAATGGTCGGGTCGATCTGTTCGCGCTCGACACGACGGTGTTCGTCGACGACGCGTGGATCTATCGCGACGCACGCTCACAGGATTGGCGCATGGACCAGGCGGAGAAGCAGCTCGCGTGGATGGACGAGCAATTCGGCAAGAGCACGGCGCCGTTCAAGATCGTGATGGGTCACCACCCGCTCTACTCGTCGGGCACGCGCGCCCTCGAGCGCTTCCAGATGCGCACCGCGTTCGGTGACGTGCTGCACGACAACCACATCGACGCGTACCTCGCAGGCCATCAGCACATCTACGAGAGACGAGAGCCCATCCACGGCGTCGTCCACTTCGTGAGCGGTGGCGGGGGTCGCGATCCGTTTCTGCTCGGCGGCCGCGGTCGCCTGCCGAACGTGCACCGCGTCGTGAACCACACCGTGTTGTTCGAAGATCAAGGCGAGGCGCTGGGCTTCGAGGCCGTCGCGGCGGACGGCACGAGCCTCGATCGCGGTCGGCTGCGTCCGCGCCGATAGTCGCCGGCGTCTTCGCCGGAACCTCGGGCCGCTGACGTTGTCAGAGTCGGCCTGGAGGTTCTCCCATGGTCGATTTTCTGCGTGAAGGTGGTTGGCCGATGTTTCCGATCCTGGCGCTGAGCCTCTTGGGGCTCGCCGCGTGCGTGCGCCACGCGATGGTGCCATCGCGCAGCATGGTGCCGCTCGCCAAGGGCGCGGTGCTCGCGTCGTTGTGCCTCGGCCTCTTCGGCTTCGTGCTGGGCTTTCAGGTGTCCGTGCGCGCGATCGAGGAAGTGAACCCCGATCTTCGCTGGATCATCGCCATGGGTGCACGCGAGGCGCTCAACTGCCTCACGCTGCCCCTCGCGTTCGCCGTGCTCTCGATCGGCGCCGCCACGTTCGGCTCGTACCGAATGGCGCTCCGCCCAGCGAACGAGCGACGAACCTAGTCGCGGAAGTTCTTGAACTGCAGCGGTAGCTGAAGGTCCATCCCGCGGATCACCTTCATCGCGACTTGCAGGTCGTCTCGGTTCTTGCCCGTCACGCGCAGCTGCTCGTCCTGGATCTGCGCCTGCACCTTGATCTTGTCGTCCTTCAGACGCTTCACGATCTCTTTTCCCTTGTCGGTGGCGATGCCCTCTTTCAGCTTCACCAGCTGACGAGAACCCTTGCCCGACGGCGTAGGGTCCTCTGGATCGAGCGAGAGCAACGACACGCCTCGCTTGAGCATGCGCTCCTGGAGCACGCGATATGCCGCGTTCACGTGCTCCTCGTCCGACGACCTCAGTAAGATGCCTTCATCGGTGCGCTCGATCTCCGTGTCGGTGCCGCGGAAGTCGTAGCGCTGTCCGACCTCTTTCTTGCACTGGTTCACGGCGTTGTCGACCTCGGCCATGTCGAGCTCGGAGACCACGTCGAAGCTGGGCATGGGTTACTCGTCTTCCTTCGCCGCGCGGAGGACGTCGATCATCTCGTTGGCGATGCGACGTGCTTCTTCGAGCTGGCCGCCGGGCAGCGTGACGGCGCCGACCACCGCGTGACCGCCGCCACCGTAGCGTTCACACAGCCGTGCGAGGTGGATGAGCTTCTTCGGGCGGTTCCACGGGTTGGTCCCGACGGACACCTTGGTTTGCGACTCGTTGGCGGACACCGAAACCAGATAGCGCGAGGTCGGGGCCAAGCGATACGGCACGAACTTGTTGTAGCCCTCGACGCCTTCATCGCCCAGATCGAGGACCGCCACGCCGTGGGAGGTGCGAATGCGATCGCGCAGGATCGGCTCGGCGTACGCGTTGCGCGCCAGCGCTGGCGCGATCACGGCCTGCACGTACGGTTGACTGGCGAGGTCGACGAGCGTGCTCGAGGTGAGCGACGCGATGAAGGTGCGTTGCAGATCGCGATCGCGGTTGCTCTCGGCGAACGTCATCAGCTGGTGTGCCGGCTCGGCCATCGATGTCGCGTGCTCCGCGCTCTCGAACTGCGCACCGTCGATGATGTCGGCCCACTGCACCAGATCTCGGAAGCGATCGATGTCCCAGCCGTAGGTCTTCGCCACCGACTGCGCCAAGAGCTTGGTGCACGAGCGTGACCCAGCGTCGAAGAAGAACTGCTTGCCGTCACGGCCGGCGAAGTGACCCTCGTCGCCCACTTGTTGGAACGCGCTCGCATGGTGATCGAACCACCAGGTCAACCGATTGTCGGCGGCGTAGCGGAAGTCGACCACGCAGTGCTCATCGGCGTCGAAGTCCGCATCGCCGAACACGGGACCCCGCGCATGCGACTTGCCAGCGAGCACCACTTCCGCATTCGGATCGATCTTCTCGACGTAGAAGCGGCCGAACAAGCTGGCCGAAGCTGCGCCATCGAAGCAGTGGTCGTGAAAGAGGATCTTGAGGCGGCGAGTCATATCGTTTGCGCGCTGGGGACGCTCCCAGCCCTTGGCTATAAACCACGAGTCGATACAGTCTGTCGCGCATTTTGGAGCAACGGTTCGGCAACTCTCCGTACCTGATTAGGCGCAGAAGACCCCCCTTTCGCAATCGTCCGTTCGCCACCTACGGATTGCAGGTCGCTCGTCGGCAGGATCAGCTCGTGGTGCGTTCCGTTGCGGTCGATGGACCCGCGACTCGCGGCGGCGTGGTCAGCGGTGACCAGCTCTCGTCGATCAACGCAACAAGGAGAACGTCGCACTGCACCTCGATGCTCGCTCTCGGGCGGAACTCATTCGAGATCGGGATGTTATGAGCGGTCGATGAAGAAGCAAACACATTTCCGCAGCTCGTGCGTACCATCACCCATGGTGCAACTCCGCCGCAGCCTCGCCATCCTCGGGCTCTTCGCCTTCGCGTGTATGTGGGGGTACGAGACACCGAGGCAGACCGGTTGGATGATCCTGTGCGGTGCCGTCTTCGCCCTCGGCGACGCGCTCTGCGCCTTTGCCTTGCTGCGCGGCTGGTTCTGGGCACGCTGGGCCGGTCTCGGGATCGGCCTGGTCGGTACGCTGAATGTCATCGTGTGGTTCGCGATGGATCGCGGCGCCATGTACGTCCCCGCGATGATGCTCCAGGGCGTCGCATTCCCGTCCCTCCTGCTGCTGCTGTGCGGCCGTCGGATGGCCGCGTGCTACGACGAGAAGCCTTCGCCGCACAACCACTGGCGCTTCACCGCGTGGCCCGTTCGGCTGCTCTCGTGGGCCGTCGTTCTCAACATCGCCACGGCGCCGATGTTGCTGCTCCACGCGTGCGTCGATCCCGCAATGCCGCTCTCCAGGCGCCTGTTCGTCATCGGCGCGGGCGTCCTCACCACGTTCAGTGTCGCGCAGGTCATCGGGCAACGCTCGGTCGGCTTGCTCCTCATGTGCGCCGCCGGTCTGGCGACGATGGCCATCGGTTACCACTCGCTGCCCGGCTTGTTCGGCTGCGCCTGTGGCGAGGATCGCTACCAGATGATGGTGGAGATGACCGCCGTCACAGTGTTCCCGGCCGGTATGCTGGGCGCGTTCGCCTCGATGGTAGCGTTCGCTCGCCCGATGCTTCGCTTCGTGCGCCGCTGATCCTCGGAGCAAGCAGATGCGCTGGTAGGATGGCCCCGTGAAGCAGATAGCGCTGTTGCGAGGCATCAACGTCGGCGGTCATCGCAGGGTTCCGATGGCCGAGCTGCGAGCGCTGGTGAACGAAAAGATCGGCAGCCAAGCCCGCACCTACATCCAGAGCGGCAATCTCGTTTT
Organism: Myxococcales bacterium; assembly: GCA_043741435.1. GTDB lineage: Bacteria > Myxococcota_A > Polyangia > Palsa-1104 > Palsa-1104 > JBDTCO01. The sequence continues at coordinate 12,232 of JAYUBF010000315.1, read as the reverse complement.
CGTCGGTGAGACCACGGCGGAGAAGGCTGAGGCCGCGCTGGAACGGGCGATCGAACAGCACTTCGGCTTCAGCGTAGTGGTCATGGTGCGCAGCGAAGCGCAGTGGATGGGGTACCTGCAAAACAATCCATTCCGCGACGCTGCGCGCGATCGGCCGAAGCAGCTTCACCTGTGCGTGTGCAAGAAACCGCCGTTGGCGACAGCAGGGAAGATGCTCGTCGAGCGCGCGATCCTCGGCGAACGAGTAGAGCGTTTGCCGGACGCGCTGTTCATCGACTTTGTCCGTGGCGTCGGTATGTCGAAGCTGACACCGGCCGCGCTCGACCGCGCGGCGGGCTCCTGCGTGACCGCGCGCAACTGGGCCACGGTTAACGCGATCGCCGAACTCCTCGCCGAGTGAGGCCGCCGTTCAACGGCGCGGAGACGCGTCAGTGCGTGCAGACCACCTTGCGCACGGGGTCGAGCAGAGGCCCCCCGTTCGCATGCGGCAGGCACAGGTGCTCGCAGCGCACGCGCTCGACCTCGGCGGGTGCCGACGCGATGAACCAGCGCGCTTGCTGCAAGTGCGAGGCGACGCGCGGGCGCACGGTGTTCGAGAGGAAGCGGAGGAACGACGCGTCCTGCGCTTCGGCGATCATCACGCAATCGACGATCGCGAGCGCCTGGGTATGGGCCGCGATCTCGGAGTCGACATACCTCTGATCCACGTCACCCGCCGCCGCGAGCGCGGCGACGGTGTCCTCGGTGTTCCGCTCGATCGTCTGCGAGAGCTCGCTCCACTGTGCCGTGAGAGGAACCTTGTCGCGCAGTCGGTCGAGATCGTAGTTGGTCCCACGGTGGTCATCGACCATGCGCTGACTGAAGGCTTCCACGTCGGCGCGCGCCAGGTCCGGCAGCGCTGCCTCTGCAACTTGCACCTCGGCAACATTGAAAGACGCGATGGCCTGAACGAGCTGCGGATCGCTCAACGATACGGTCAGGCGCGCCGGCGAACTGGGTCCCAGAGTGCTGAGCGCACCCGACTCGCCACTGTTGTCGGCGAGCGAGTCGCCGGCGACGCAACCGCCCCACGCCAGGCTCGCGAGCGCCAGTGAAGCTACAGTCGAAGCGAAGGTGGAATCCATGTGGCGAGCCAGTGCAGGTCGCGCGCCATGTAGGCAAGTGTGCCGAACCACGTTCCGGAGGCCCGCCGAACGCGTGGCGTCGCGCCTCGTTGATGCGCTTCGCCCCGCGTCAGGTGGGAAGCCGGAACTGCGAGACTTCGCGTCCCAAGAGCTCGGCCTCCTTTGCGATGGTCCCGACCACGACCTCGAAGCCGGCGACGTCCTTCGCGTGTCGTCCGGACACGGCGACGATCTGCTCGGTGGCTTGGCGCGCCGACTGGCTCGAGGTCACGCCGAGCTGCGCGGTATCGCCGAGCGAGCGCAGGCGCGTCGCATCCCGACGAGCCGCGTCGGCGATGCCGGTGGCCAGGTGCTCTTGTTGGTGGGCGCGCGCGTCCACGGCGGTGGCTGCCTCTCGCAGCGAGGTTCCCGCGCGCTCCAACCTCTCGATGGCGTCGCGCTGGAGTTGCGCCGCCTGGGCCAAGCGTTCCACGCGCTGGGCGGTGTCGGTCGTGGTGCCGAGCAGTTGCTTGGCTGCCTCCGTTTGCTCGGAGGCGGCGCTGTCCATGCGATCGGTGGCGCCTCGCAACACCCCGGCCTCCGACAGGATGGCCGACAGCTCCCGGGTGGCGCGATTGCTCTCGCTCACCATCTGCGTGACACGCCCTCGCGTGGTGCTCACGCTCGAGAGCACGGCCGGCGCGGTGCGCTCGATGCTGGCCGCGAGGTCGGTGATCGCTCGCGCCGAATCGCGCGTGGATGTGGCGAGATCTCGGACGCGCGACGCGACGACGCGAAAGCCCGTACCCGCTTCGCCCGCGCGCGCCGCCAAGATGCTCGCGTTCAGCGCCAGCACGCGCGTCTGATCGGCGATCTCACCGACGTCGTTCGCGGTGCGCACGATCGCCTCCAGCGCGGGGTTGAGGATCTGGATGTGCGCGTCCACCGCCTGCACCTGCTCGTTGATGTCCTGCGCATGGCTGCGCACCAGTGCGACCGCGCTCGCGCTCCCCTCGGCGGCGGCAGCCAACGTCGCCGCGACGCGCGCCGACTCCCGCGCCTCGTGACGCAAGAGGTCGCTGGTCTGGAACACCCGCTCGGCCTGGGAGCGCGCGATGAAGCTCGCCTTCTCGACGTGATCCGCATCAGCCAGGATGCGGCGCAGTGCGCTGGCGACGTCCGACATCCCGCGCACGCTGATCTCGATGGACTCGCTCGCCCGCGCCGCCACGTTGACCAGATCATTGGCGGACTGCGAGATCTCCTGCGCATCGCGGCCCGATTGATCCGCACGGTCGACCGACTCTCGCACCGTGTGCCCGAGCTCGGTCAGCGTGTGCACGTGTTCCTCCAGCTGGCCGGCCGCCGACTCGGCCAACGCCCGCTGGCTCGACGCACCCTGGTGCAGCTCGCGCGAGGTCGTGCCCACCTTGGCGCTCGCCGATTCGATCGCAGACGCGATCCCGCGCAGCTTCTTCACCAGGCCGACGACCGTCTTCCCGAGCGAGAAGAACGCCTCCGAGAGCTCACCGATCTCGTCCCGCGAATCATCGACGAGGCGCGTCTCGAGCACGGTCAGATCGCGCTCGGCGATGCGGCGAGCGACCTCGGCAAGGTTGCGCACACGACGCACCACCGAGATCTGGAGGTACACACCGAGCCCCAACGCGGTGAGCAGCGCCGCCACGGCCAGAAGGAGGATGTTGGCCCGCTGCACCCCGAGGAAGAAGCCGGTGAGACGAACCTGGGACTGCTCGATGAATAGGGCGCCTTGCGGTGCGGAGCCGCTGGCACCGATTACGAGGGGGACCCAGGCCGCCACCTGATCGCGATTTTCGCCCATGAGGAGCGGCGCGGCTTGCTTGCCTTCGAGGACCTTCCACATCTCGGGATCACGCAGCGTCACCCCGAGATCGCGATCGTCGAGAGATGCGAGTAGGCGCCCGGATCTGTCGGCGATCCGCAGACGGACGATCTCCCGTCGGTGCGAGGAAACGCCGTGCAGGAAGCCACTGAGGCCGAGCTCATCGGAGAGCTCGTAGTTGCGAAGGACCTCGTACGCGAGCAGCTCACCGAACGAAAGCGTCTCACCGGTTGCGACCTTGCTCACGGTGGAGCGGGTGAGGAAGCGTTGGGTGAGAGCTGATGTGACGGTGACCCCACCGATGGCGAGCGCGACGGCCAGCACCACGCGAACACTCAGGTGTGCGCGTGAGCCCGTGCGACGATTGGATGCGTCCGACATAGCTGACAATGGCTCCTGGAGATCAGTTGAACTGGAACACGAACGCGCGCGTCGTACACACCGGCACCGGCTGCGGCTTGTAGAGCCAGGTGTTCTGGATCTGCTCCATGACCGCTAGCTCACCCGCAGGGTGCCCACGCGTTCGATCATGACGTCCGGCTGCAGCTCGTCGTACGCGAGCACCGGCAGGCGCGGAAACTCGCCCTCGAACAAGCGACGCACGTGGCGACGCAGCTCACGTGGCGCCAACAGGACCGCGCCCGGCTGGCTGCCCAGCTCGCTGCGCAACGAGTCCAGCAATGCTTCGCTCAGGGCGGGCTCGAGCGTCAGCACCTTCGTGCCGGCGGAGTCGCGCACGGCACCGCGCACCGCTTCCTCGGCATCGCCGTCGAGAATCAAGGCTTCGATGCGGCGATCGACCGCGTAGCGCGCGCTCAGCTGACGGCGCAGACCGCCGCGAATGCGCTCCACGACGGATCCGGGTTCCTCGCCGCGCACGCTCGCCGAATCTTGCGCGAGCTGCTCGAGGATCGCACGCAGATCACCGATGGACACCGACTCTCCGACGAGCTTGCGCAGGATCGTGGTGAGCTCGGTGAGCGTCACCTTTCCCGGCACGGCCTCGCGCACCAGCGCCGCATCGGTCAGGCGCAGACGATCGATCAAGCGCTGCACGTCGGAGACCCCGAGGAGCTCCGGCGCTGAACGACGCAACACGCCTTCGAGCCGCAGCGCGATGGTTTCCTCGGCGCTGCGGACCGTGAGCCCCGCGGCGCGTACGGCGGGGACTGCCTCGAGCGAAACGAACGAAGCGGAGGCGCCGGTCAGCGGATCATCGGTGGCCTCGCCCTCGACGGTGGCGGGCAAGCGCGCCGGTGGACAATCGACGAACACGCGATCGGAGGGCAGGACCGCCTGGAACAGCACCGCGCCGCGCAGACGCACCTCGAAGCCTCGAAGCGGGAGGCGCGCGTCGATCGCGACGCGAGGCGCCGGCAGCGCGAGGCCGAGCTCGCTGGCCACGCGTGCGGTTGCACGGAAGGCATCATCGGTGAGCGCGAGGAGCTGACCGGCCAGCGCCGGATCGATGGCGACTTCGATGGCTGCCGTCGCGGGCGGATGCACCATCGTCGGCCGAGGCGGCCGGACGCGGCTGGTGAAGACCGCGCCAGCGACGAAGATCACGCCGACGGCGACGAACGGAACGAGCGGTAGGCCGGGCATCAGCGCGAGGAGGAACAACACGACCGCGGCGGCGGCCAGGGCTCGCGGCTTGCCGAGTTGCGTGAGGAGCGCTTGTCCAACCGAGCCGTCGTCGTCGTCACCCGCGCTCGCGCGTGTGACCACGAGGCTGGCCGCGGTCGCGACGATCAGCGAAGGCACCTGCGTGACGAGGCCGTCACCGACGGTCAGCAGCGTGTAGAGGCGGGATGCATCACCGATGGACAGGCCGCGTCGCAGCACGCCGACCGCGAGCCCGCCGATCAAGGACACGGCCAGCACGGAGATGCTGGCGATGGCATCTCCACGGACGAAGCGCATCGCACCGTCGAGAGAACCGTAGAGCTGGGCTTCCTGCATGAGCGCCGCGCGACGACGACGGGCCTCTTCCGCGTCGATCATGCCGAGTCGCAGCTCAGCATCGATGGCCGCGCCGCGCCCGGGCATGGCGTCGAGGGCGAAGCGCGCGGCCACCTCGGCGACGCGCTCACCACCGCGCGCGATGACGAGGAGCTGCACGAGGGCGAGGAGACCGAACAGGGCGAGACCCACGAAGGCATCACCGCGCACCACGAAGCTCCCGAACGCGCGGATGATGCGACCCGCGTCGGCTTGCACCAGGATGAGCCTCACCGACGACACGTTCAGCGCGAGCCTGAACACGGTGAGCAAGACCAGCACGGTCGGGAGTGCCGAGAGCTCGAGCACACTGCGTTGCAAGAGCGCCGTCGCCAGGAGCGCGATCGAGAGCCCGAGGTTGATTCCGATGAGCCCGTCGAGCAGCCAGGTCGGCAAGGGCACGATCAACATGACGACTGTGATCGCGACCAGCGTTGCAGCCACCACGGCGGCACCACTGCGCACCGCGACCCGCCCCCCGCTCAGCTGTGCAGCCTGGTTTGCCAAAAGACCATGATTTCTCCGGAATTAGCGCGTGTCAACAAACGTGCCTCGGGGCCGCGTGCTAGCATGCCCGCGCATTCGTCATGGCCCGCGAAACAGAACCCATCGAGAGCCTCCGTCGGTATCGGAAGACCGGGCTCGAGCACTTTCTCAAGTACGTGCGCGAGCTGCCTGTCGTGGCGCCACGGCGAATCTACCAACAGCTCGAGCTCGCCGGCTATCGCGGCCAGGAAGAAGCGCGGCGCGCGATCTCCCTCATGGCGTATCGCCATATTCGTCGCATCCGTCGCATCTATCTCGACGGCTTCAAGCGTGAGCAGCTGCTGCCGAAGTCGAACTTCCTGCTCATCGGGCCCACGGGCTGCGGCAAGACGCACTTGGTCGAGCTGCTGTTCCAGACGATCCTGCGTTTGCCGACCGTCATCGTCGACATCACCACGTACTCGGAGACGGGCTACGTCGGCCAGGACCCGAGCTCGATCATCACGCGCCTCCTGCACGCGGCCGACGACAACCCGCTCGTCGCGTCGATCGGCATCGTGTGCCTCGACGAGTTCGACAAGATCGCGAGCGGTCAGAACAACGCCGTGTTCGCCGGCGCGGGCACCACCAAGGACGTCACCGGGATGGGCGTGCAGCGCGAGCTGCTCAAGATGTTCGAGGCCGGCGAGGTGGTGGTGCCGCTCGAGCTCACGCATTCCACGCACGCGGACCACGTGCTCATGTCCACCGCCGACATCGCGTTCGTCGCCGCCGGCGCGTTCTCCGGGTTCCAGCAGCTCGCGCACCGTCGAGGAAATGCCGATCGGATCGGCTTCGGTCGCGATGCCTCGGCCCTCACGAGCGCCGTCGGCGATCGCATCGCGGTCGATCTCACCGTCGACGAGGTCGAGAACGTCGGGAACTTCCAGGCCTACGGTTTCTTGCCCGAGCTGATGGCGCGCTTCACCCGCGTGGTGCCGTTCCGCGCGCTCGACGCCGACACGCTGCAGTCCATCCTGCGCAACAGCGTCATCGAGCGTCTACAACGCGAGTTCGAGGATGAAGGCTTTCGGTTGACGGTGACGCAGCCGGTGATCGAGCACGTGGTCAAGCAGAGCGTCCGCCGCCAGACGGGCGCTCGAGGCCTCTCGGCCTTGCTCACGCGCCACCTGGAAGAAGCCGCCTTCGAGGCGTTCGCCCATCAACCCGGTGGCGAGGTTTGTCTCGAGATGAGCGGCGGCGAGATCGCCGTGAAGATCGGGTAGCCCGCGGCAGGACTACGGCTTCGGCCGAAACAACGAGCAGCGCAGGACCGGCTGTGGCGGGTAACGCTCCGGCACGAGCGGACAGAGGACGAACACGCTGTGTGCCGTGCGGATGTAGCGAGGGGGCGCGGCACACCGGTGGCAGAGGCTCTCGGGATACGGCAACGGCGGCTCGGGGGGCGTGGAAGAATCGGCCACCCACCGGTGGTAGCACGTTGACACCGCGGCCTCCTTGGTAAAGTCTCTCCGTCCCATGGCCACTGAGACGAAGACAACCACCAAGACTGCCGACGCGACGAAGCCTGCCGCCCAGGCGTGCAGCGTCAAAGATTGCAAGCGCCCGTATCGCGCGAAGGGCATGTGCATCACGCACTACAAGCTCTGGCGCCGCGGCGAAGTCGAAGGCCACAAAGCCCGCTACAAGATTTGCACGAAGGAAGCCTGCCGTAAGCCGCGCGCGTTCGGGAGCCTCTGCGCCGAGCACGCTGGCAAGGGCGCGCCCGCCGAAGCCGCGGCCTAGCTTCCGCTGCGGGAACTTCTTCCGCGACCTCGCCGTAGTACGGTCGTGGCTACGACTGTGATTCTGGGCTAATGCAGAAGATCGTCATCGAAGGCGGCGCCAAGCTGAAGGGCGAGGTGCGCGTATCGGGCGCCAAGAACGCCGCGCTTCCGATCCTCGCGAGCTGCATCCTCACCGGGGGCACATCGACGTATCGCAACGTGCCGGGGCTCGCCGACATCGGCACCATGACCAAGCTCCTATCGCTGCTCGGCGCCACCGTCGAGCCGGTGGACAAAGACGGCCACATCATCCGCATCGGCGCAGGTGCGCTCACCACCAACCACGCACCGTACGAGCTGGTAAAGACGATGCGCGCGTCGGTGCTGGTGCTCGGCCCGCTCGTCGCACGCCACGGACAGGCACGCGTGTCACTGCCGGGTGGTTGCGCGATCGGTGCACGGCCCATCGATCAACACCTGAAGGGCCTCGAAGCCCTCGGCGCGAAGGTCACGCTCGAGCATGGCGACGTCGTCGCGCGCGCCAAGCGGCTCATCGGCGGCTCCATCTTGTGCGACATGCCCACGGTCACGGGCACCGAGAACCTCATGATGGCGGCGTCGCTCGCCAAGGGCCGCAGCATCATCGAGAACGCGGCGCGCGAGCCCGAGGTCGAGGAGCTCGCCGTCGTCCTCAACAAGATGGGCGCGCGTATCTCCGGCGCCGGCACGCCGACCATCACCATCGAGGGCGTCGACGAGCTGTATCCGATCGACCATGCGATCGTGGCCGATCGAATCGAGGCGGGCACCTTCATGGTCGCCGCAGCGCTCACGCGTGGCGACGTCTTGGTGCGCGGCTGCATCCCCGAGCACCTCGACGCGGTGATTCAGAAGCTGCGTTCGACCGGCGCCGAGGTCACCACTGAGGAAGACGGCGTGCGCGTGCGTGGCCGCGCGGAGATCGGCTCGGTCGACATCACCACGCAACCGCACCCCGGTTTTCCGACGGACATGCAGGCGCAGTTCATGGTGCTGGCCGCGCGTGCGCGCGGGCAGAGCGTCATCACCGAGACGATCTTCGAGAACCGCTACATGCACGTGCAAGAGCTCGCGCGCATGGGCGCCGACATCCACGTCGACGGTCGTACCGCAGTGATCCGCGGGGTGCGCAAGCTGCACGGCGCCAAGGTCATGGCCACCGACTTGCGCGCGTCGGCCTCCCTGGTGCTCGCTGGCCTCGTCGCCGACGGCAAGACGGAGGTGCACCGGGTGTATCACCTCGATCGCGGCTACGAGCGGCTCGAGCGCAAGCTCGCGAAGCTCGGCGCGAAGACCAAGCGCCTCAAGGCCTGATCCATGGCAGCGAAGAAGCCGCTGACGCTGGCGCTGCCGAAGGGCCGGGTCCTCGACGAGGCGATCGAGCTGTTCGGGCGCGCCGGGGTGGATCTGTCGGGCATCAAGGACGGCTCGCGCCGCCTGATTTTCGAGCTTCCGGATCTGCACATACTCGTCGTGCGCGACGCCGACGTGCCGACCTACGTGGACTGGGGCGCTGCGGATCTGGGGATCGCAGGTCGCGACGTCATCGAAGAGCACGGCCACGATCTGTACGAGCCGCTCGACCTCGGGCTCGGGCGCTGTCGCCTCGCCGTCGCAGAGCTGGCGAAGCCTCGTACCCCCCGGACCTTGCCGCGCTACGGTAGCAAGTTTCCGCGGCTCACCGAGCGCTGGCTCCAGCAAAAGGGCTTGGTCGCCGACGTGATCTACCTCTCGGGCTCGGTGGAGCTCGGGCCGGTCACCGGTTTGTGCGATCGCGTCGTGGACATCGTGTCGTCGGGCGAGACCCTCCGGCAGCACGGTCTCGTGGAGGTCGAGACGATCATGGAGGTCTCGGCCCGCCTGCTCGTGAACCGAGCCGCGATGAAGCTGAGGGGCGACGAAATCGGTGCGTTGGTGCAGCGCCTCGGGCCCGTGCTCTAGGCGCTGACGGCTCCCGTGGCCTTGCTCGACGGACGGTGCTCGTGCTTAGCTTTCGCCCGTTCCATGGACTCCCTGCATTTACATCCTCGCGTAATTCAGCAAGAGCTGAGCCCTCAGCAGGCGCAGACGTTGTTCGAAGCCGCCAAGGCAAAGCTCGTGCCGTTCCGCGGGCAGACGATGCACGCGACGGTCGCCTTGCTCGACTGGGATCACCGCATCCCGTCGAAGGTGTTCACGCTGCACATCCACGTCTGCTACACGAACGAGGCGCGCGCACGGCTCGCGCACGCGTTCGAGCGCCGGACCGAGGAGATCGCCGCTCGCGACCTCTTCCCCGAGTTCGACGTGCCCGACTACGCCGGCCTTCCAGCCGACGAGAGCTACGACATCGAGCTCACCCCTGAGTTCAAGCTCGACACGATCCGCTTGGTCTCCCCGTGGCGCCGCGAGATCGGAGAAGAGCACGCCACGCGCGCCGTCGAGCTGGTGAGCGCTTCACCGCAGTTCCGAGAAGCCAAGACACGCGCGACCCAGGAGACGCCGGGCACCATCGAGCTCGAAGCAGTTGCGTGGACGCCGCCCTGCGAGTCGGGCCTCGATCAATGGACGCTCGACGTGTGGTGGCTCACCTCGTTCGACGGTCGGATGGGGAAAGGCTGGTCGTTCCTCGTCGACCTCGGCCGTGAGTCCGGCGATTCCGTGAGGACCGCGCGCGAGTTCGCGGTTCGCGCCGGCTAACGTCGACGGTGAAGCGCCTCGCCGAGGCGCTGCACCAGGAGCGGCTTCACCTCCGCGAGCGTCACGGAGCGATCGAGCTCGCGCGACAGCGACGTCATCACCTGCGCGTCGAGCCCGCACGGGTTCATGACACCGAACTTCGTGAGGTCCGTGCACACGTTCATCGCGAGGCCGTGGAACGTCACCCAGCGCCGCACCGCGATGCCAATCGACGCGAGCTTGCGGCCCTCGATCCACACGCCGGTGTAGCGCTCCGTGCGACCGGTGCGCAGGCCGAGGTCGTCACACGCTAGGATCATCCCCTCTTCGAGCTGGCGCAGGTAGCGATGAAGGTCGCGTTCGTCCTCGCGTAGCAGAAGGATTGGATACGCCACGAGCTGTCCGGGCCCGTGATACGTCACGTCGCCGCCGCGCTCGATCTCCACCACGGGAAACGCGTTGGTCGGTAGGACGTTTTGTGCTGCGCTCTGCCGGCGACCCAGCGTCACAACGTCGTCGTGCTCGACGAGGATCAACCGATCTTCGATCTCGCCACGCTGCCTCCGCGCGACGAGCTCGTGCTGGAGGGCGAGGGTCTCGGCGTAGTCCTTCCGACCGAGATCCTCGACCTGCCAGTGCTGCACGGTTACTTCGTCGCGGACTTGCGCTGACCGCCACCCATCACGTGGGGCGACTCACCGAGTGCCGCCTTCGCCGCCTCCATGATCGCTTCCCCGAGGGTCGGGTGCGGGTGGATGGTGAGCGCGACGTCCGGCAGGAACGCACCCATCTCGAGCGCGAGCACGCATTCGGAGATGAGATCCGACGCCTCGGCGCCCACGATGCCGAAGCCGAGGATCTCGTCGGTGTCGGCGTCGGCGATGATCTTCACGAAGCCGTCGGTCTCGGCCATCGCGAGCGAACGGCCGTGCGCGCCGAACGCATACTTGCCGACCTTGATCTTCTTGCCCTGCTTCACGGCCTCATGCTCTTGCAGGCCGCAGCTCGCGATCTCCGGGTCGACGAAGATGACGGCAGGAATCGCGACCGCGTCCATCTCGGCCTTGTGTCCCGCGATCACCTCCGCGGCCACATCGGCTTCCTTGCTCGCCTTGTGCGCGAGCATCGGCTGCCCGGCCACGTCGCCGATCGCGTAGATGCCGGCCACGTTGGTGCGCTGCTGCTTGTCGACGGTGATGAAGCCCTTCTCGACCTTCACGCCGGTCTTCTCGATGCCCAAGCCCTCGGTGTTGGGGCGACGGCCGACGGTGACGAACACCACGTCGGTCTCGAGCGACTTCTTGCCTTCCTTCGTCTCGATCGAAACGGTGAGTCCGCCCTTGCTGTCTTCGCAGCCGAGCGCCTTGGCCTGGAGGTGTACCTCGACACCGTTCTTCTTCAGCTTGCGCGCGACGACGCCGACCAGATCCGGGTCGTTGCCCGGCAGCAGCTGCTCGGTACCTTCCACGACCACGACCTTGCTGCCGAGCTTGGCGAACGCCGAGCCCAGCTCGAGGCCGATGTAGCCACCACCGATGACGACGATGCGCTTCGGCACCTCGGTGAGCGCGAGCGCGCCGGTCGAATCGCAGATCTTCTTCTGGTCCACCTTGAAGCCCGGGATCTCGATTGGGCGTGACCCCGTGGCGAGGATGATGTTCTCCGCCTCGATGCGCATCTCGCCGTCCGCGCCTTTGACCTCGACCGTCTTCGGTCCGACGAAAGTGGCGGTGCCCTGCACGAACTTGCCTCCCGCGCCCTTGATCAACATCTTCACGCCGCCGGTCAGCTTGGTGACGACCTCACCTTTCCATGCTTGGGTGCGGCCGTAGTCGAGCTTCACGTCGTTGGCGATGATGCCCATGTTCTTGCCGTGCTCACGCGCATGCTCGTAGTGCTTGGCCGCAGTGATGATCGCCTTCGAAGGGATGCAACCGACGTTGAGGCACACGCCGCCCGAGTTCTCTTTTTCGACGCAGATGACCTGCTTGCCGAGCTGACCGAGGCGGATCGCGGCGACATAGCCACCAGGGCCGGAACCAATGATGAGCGTGTGGGTGCGAACGGTTTCCATGGGCGCTCTTATAATACCGGCGCCGTTCAAAGTCGAAGCCATCTCCGTAACGCTCCACCAAGCCCGAGCGGTCGGACATCTTGCAGGCATCCCTCCGTCGGGGACCCCCCTCGGGAGGGCTCATGATTCATCACAGTGCGCCAGGCGAAGCCTGGCCGGAGAGGAGGGAGGTAGCACCCGAAACTTCGGATAGCAGCCCGAGGTGAAAGTCCTCGTCGCCCAAGGCCGGAGGTCGCCAGGC
>JAYUBF010000314.1:0-10416 GCA_043741435.1 Myxococcales bacterium | reverse complement strand
GCGCTCTCCGAGCTCATCCGTCGTGCCGCCCCGTCGAACGCACGCGTCCTCATCACCGGCGAGCGCGGTACCGGTAAGGAGCTGGTGGCCCGCGCAGTGCACGGTGCCTCGAAGCGCAAGGATGGCCCGTTCATCAAGCTCAACTGCGCTGCGATCCCGAGCGAGCTCATCGAGAGTGAGCTCTTCGGTCACGAAAAGGGCGCGTTCACCGGCGCCACGAAGGAACGGCCCGGCAAGTTCGAGCTGGCGCATGGCGGCACGTTGTTCCTCGACGAGATCGGTGACCTCGCCGGCTCCGCGCAAGCAAAGGTGCTGCGCGCGTTGCAAGAGTGCGAGATCGAGCGCGTCGGAGGCACCGAGACGTTGAAGGTAGACGTGCGGGTGCTCGCGGCGACCAACAAGGATCTGCGCCACGAGATCAGCAAGGACCGCTTCCGCGCTGACTTGTTCGATCGGCTCAACGTGATCCCCATCGAGCTGCCGCCGCTCCGTGAGCACAAGGAAGACATCCCGCCGCTGGTCGAGGCCTTCGTCGCGCGCGCGTGCGAGGACAACGAGCAACCGAAGGCCCGCGTCGACGAGAGCGCGACCCACCTCCTCATCCAGCACGACTGGCCGGGCAACGTGCGTGAGCTCAAGAACCTGGTCGAGCGCCTCTGTATCCTGGCCGAGCCGCGCGCGCCCGGCGGACCCGCGATCATCGACGAAGCCGCGGTGCGCGGGGCGCTGCCTCACCTGAGCGCGCTGCGGGCGCGTCCACCGGCACAACGAGGTCGCGCGCTAAAAGATCAGTTGCTCGCCGCCGAGCGAGAGATCATAGCCGCGGCGCTCGAAGCGAATGCCAATCACATGGCGGCCGCAGCCCGAGAGCTGGGGCTCGAGCGCAGCCACCTCTACAAGAAGGTACGCGTGCTGGGCATCACGCGTGCGCACGGGGACGGCGACGACGCCGCGGACCCGGGCGATAGCGACGAGGGCGACTCGCCGGAGTAGGCGCACGGAGGCGTCAGCGAGCGGCGAGCGTCGCCCAGCCGCAACACATCGCTTGGGCTTCGCAACAGCGAGAAGGCGGACAAAGAGGGGCGCTTCGCAAACGGGGCCGTGATAGCGTGTTCGCTCGAAGGAGACCTCCGAATGTTCGTACGGACGCGATCTGCGTTCACCTCGCTGCTGCTCGCCTCCATGCTGCTCGCCTCGGGTCTGCTCGCCTCGGGCCTGGCGGCGTCACCCGCGTGGGCGCAGAAGGCGGAGCCGCTCCCGCCGGGCTCGGAGGGCGACGACAGCGAAGCGCCGCCCAACCGCCCGCGTCCGCGAACCGCGGCCAATGGCGCGTCGGTCGCACCTACGGAGACCACGACAGCCCCCGAGTCCTCCGCCACCGGCACGCCCAGCAAGTTCAATCCACGTGACTGGAAGCACGCACTCGGCGCTTACGCGCGCTACATGTTCGTGACCGAGCTGATGTTGAAGCCTTACCTCGAAGCGGCGACGGCGCTCAACAGCTTCGCCGTGGGCCTGCAGTACATCCACCGCTTCGACAAGTTCGACGTGGTGACCTCTCTCGACTTCTCGTGGCTCACCCTCAACGACGGGAACTGGCTCGCGAAGGGCAACGATCCGGCCTTCGACACGAAGTACGTCCAGTTCGACAAGCTCAGCTTCCTGTCGGCCGACGTGGCGATCATCGGCCACCACGCCTTCAACAACTGGCTGGAGCTGCGTGGCGGCGCCGGCCTCGGGCTCGGCGTGGTGTTCGGCAACGTGTACACCACCAGCAACTCGAACCAGGTCTGCAACCGTGACAACGCGGGCGATACTTCGCGTTGCTTCCCCATCTCGCCCACCGTCGGGCCGATCATGCTCAACCAGTCGGACACCGAGGCCAAGCTGAAGGCGACCGAGGATTCGTCGCGGCTCGACACCGCACAGAACCCACACCGCGCGAAGGGCAACGTACCGCCCGTGATGGTGGTCGTGAACATCATGATGGCGCTCAACTTCCGTCTCCACAAAAACGTCTCGACGCAGGTCGAGATTGGATTCCGAGACGCGCTGTTCGTCGGCGCGGGCGTGCACTACCACTTCTAGTCTAGACTCGCCGCAGCTTGCGGGTGTCGCCGACTCGCAGCGTCACTTTCTCCGCGTCGAAGTATTCCGCGAGCGGGATGCTGAACTTTCGCGAGACACCGGACAGCGCCTTCCAGCCTTGCGCGTCGATCTGACCCTGCTGCTCGAGGTGGGCAACGAGCCTCTCGCGTAGCGTGGTGATCGCCGTTGCTGCGAAGTAGAGGTCCTTGCAGCGCACCACGCGCCCTTGCTTCACGAGCGACATCAGCGCTGCTTTGGCCTCGGGGGTCTTGTCGAGCTCGTCGAGGCGCGGCGGCTCCAGCCCGGCGTTGGCGAGCCGCGCCAGGAGCTGGTCGCTGGCGGCCCCGTCCTCGCGCGCGGCGTGGCCGGGGCGACGCAGCCGATCTTGCGCCAGCTCGATCTCCCGGTCGTGTCGCAGCGTCTCGATCACGAACTGCAGCAGGCGCGGGTCTTCCGTGACGGTGGCGCGCAGGCTCTCGCGCGGCACACCCTCGTCGACCGGTGTCGCCCGATGGTGCTCGTCGACGATGGCGAGCACCTCGTCACGGAGCGTCTGCAGCGCCGAGCTCGCGATGTGCGCGCCACGCTCACGATCGAACCTCATGATGGAGCGCTTCGACGACAGCTCGGCCAATCCATCGTCGAGCGCGCGCATCGAATAGGGGACGCGTTGCAGCAACTGTTGGCGGGTGATGCCCGGCTTGCCGGCGCGCTCCACCTCGAGCAGTACGCGACGCGCAACGTCGCCGTCACGCAACGCGGTGAAGTTCTCCTCGAGCAGCGCGGGCTCGGTGCGCGCGCCGCGACGACTGCGTGCGCTCATCACGCGCACCACGTCGCCACCACCGAGCGTCGTGCCGTGATCGCGCTGCGGCTGCGAGCCGCGCAACACGAAGCGATCCCCCGGCAGCAACACCACGGCCTCGTCGGCTTCGATCTCGACCCAGCCGTGGGTGCCCGGGAGAAGTTGCTCGCCTTCGAGGAGACGCACGGTGGCCTCCACCTGCACGGTGCCGACGTGGAGCCGCACACGGTTGCGGCGACGCAGCGGCTTGCGCGCGTTCGTCAGCAGACGCAACCGCGCGTCGAAGGTGCGCGCGGCTGCGAGCGTGCCCACGTGGCCCAATACCTGACCACGTGCGATGCGCTCCTTGGGCCAGCCCACGTTCACCGCGACGCGCTCCCCCGCCGCCGCGCTGGTGATCGCGGCCCCGTGGCGCTGCAGCCCTCGCACCTTGACCGAGCCATCGCCACCCTCTGGGTAGAGGCTCACCTCGTCGTCGATGGCGATCCGGCCAGCCCACAACGTGCCAGTGACCACGCTCCCGAAGCCCTTCATCGTGAACACGCGATCGATCGGAATGCGCAGGACCGCGGCGACGTCGCGCCCAGCGCGTGACCGGGTGCTCGCGAGCAACGTGTCGAGGTGCGAGCGAAGCGCAGGGAGCCCTTCTCCCGTACGCGCCGAGCAGGGAACGATGGGGGCATCGGCGAACACCGTGCGGACCAGGAGAGCGCGCACGTCGTCTTCCGCCACCTTGCGCATGGTCTCATCAGCGATGTCGATCTTGGTGAGCGCCACCACCGCGCGCTCGATCCCGAGCAGCTCACACACGGCCAGGTGCTCCCGGGTTTGCGGCATCACGCTCTCGTCAGCCGCCACCACCAGCACGACGAGGTCGAAGCCCATGGCGCCGGCCACCATCGCGCGCAGATAGCGCTCATGACCGGGAACGTCGACAACACCGACCGTGCGCCCACTCGGTAGCGCGAGATGCGCGAAGCCGAGCTCGATGGTGATCCCGCGCGCTTTTTCCTGCTGCAGCCGGTCGGTGTCTACACCGGTGAGCGCGTGCACCAGCGCGGTCTTGCCGTGATCGATGTGACCAGCGGTGCCGATCACCCCGTTCTCGCGCATGCGGTCTTAGCGCGGCTTCTCGACGGACGGTCGCAACCCGAGCTCGGTGTCGAGTCGCACCTTGTTTCCGTCGAGCATGAGCTTGGCGTCGAGCAGCTCGATGCCGTCGAGCTGCGGCGCGAGGTCGGGAACCACAGCGAGCAAGCGACGTGCGCCCTTGGACGATATCGTCAGTGAGCCAAGCTGCTCGGGCGGCGAGACTGGCACCGACTGGGGAATGCGGGCGTGCAGCGCTGGTTGTAACAGGCTCTTCTTGCCGACGGAAAGTAGAGCCAGCCTGTCCTCGGGCGGCAACGGCCCGCGGAGCTCGGTCTCGAGCGATAGGGCCTGAGCTCGCTTGTTGCTCCAGGCCTCGAGCTCGCTCATCGCGGAGGGTTCGATGCGGATGAGCCCCACGATCTGCGAGAGCGCGAGCGGCTTGTCCGCGTGTGGCCAGATCAACGACGCACCCCGCACCGCCGCGAGGAGCGGGAACCAGTCCGATGCCGCCAGCATGCGCGGCCAGCGCCGAATAGCCCAATCGGCGCGCGACCACGCGTCACAGGTCTGCGGGGGCTGTGATTGGGTCGTGGCAACCCACTCGTTTGGCAGCGCCGCAAACCAGAAATCGGCGTCGCGCACCAAGCCGTCGGGGAGGACGGGGGTGAGCAACACCGGCATCTTCGAGGCCACGCCCTTTCCTGCCGCTGCGACGGTGATGCCCGCATGCTCCGCATCACGCGACTGGATCGAGAGCGTGACGTCGTCGAACGTCGCGGGATCGTCGAGCTGGTGCTTGCACTGGAACAGCTCGGCTCGCGCCGTGCGCTGCAGCGCTGCTTTCTGCGTCGGATCCACGATGCGCAGCGCCGCAATGATCGCGCGCTCCGATGCGACGAGCGACATGGTGCCGCCAGCGACGAGATCGACCCACACGGCGAGAGCCGCGTTGGGACTCATGGCCCGCGACGAGCCCTTGCCGGGCTTCCAAACGCGCGATGATTTTAGCGGAATGATCCGCGCGAGATCAGTAGCGGTCGGAGAAGCCGTGGAGCCGGGTAACATCCAATCCACGACGAGGACGTCTCCACTCAGGCGCGCGAGCAACGGTTCCCCCGATGGGAACATGCCTTGCCATGTACCGACGGCACCGGGCGACAGCTGGATCTTCAGCACCGAGGCCGTGGTGCGCACGAGGGCTTCCGCAACGCGAGCCTCGGTCAGCGCCAGCGCCGCACGAACGTGGACTCCTCCGCGCAACGGTCGCGCGGCGATCCAACTTCCGACGTTCGGGTCGATGCCGGTGATCGTGAGCAGCGCCGGATCGAGCGGATTGACGGCCCCCGGAAGCCGGAGAGCGCGGCGCACCAGCGCGGACCAGCCACTGCCGAGGTGCGCGAGGATCCCGAGCAGGGCGCCCGGCCGGACGACCGCGACCGTTGCTGCGTCGGCAAACACGTGCTGGGCGGCGCGCTCGGAGCTGTCGTGGTCCGCGTGGGCGTGTACCGGCACGGCCGTGCTCACGCACAGCGCGATCCCGAGCGCGAGCCGGTGCCGCATGTCAGGGCGCGCCGCTTCCACCCATCACGGCAATCTGGCGCTCAGCCTCCCTGCGCATCGGTGCCGACGCCGGCGCGAGCTCCAGATACTTCTTGTACGCACGAACGGCTGCGTCGTTCTCGTGTGCCGCGCGATGCGCATCACCGAGGAGAAGGTGCGCATCGGCCAGCCAGGGGGTGCCAGGCTTCGTCCCACTCACCGCACGCTCGAGCGCGAGCACCCCGGGCTGACGCTTCCCCGCATCGAGCAACGCGCGCCCGAGCTTGAACGAAGCCTCCCCCAGCTGGGGATCGCTCTTCACCGCATCCTCGTACGCGTGCCGCGCCTTGTCCGCTTGTTGGAGGTCACTGTAGGAATCACCGAGGAGCAGCAACGCTTGCGCACGTACGCTTACGCTCTTGACGAGCGGCGTCAGCTCTACCACCGCGTCACGCGTGGATCCCATCCGGACGAGGATGCGGGCATGACCGAGCGTCGCGGCTTCCTCGATCGGAGCCCGACGAGCAGCTGTGTACTCCGCTGACGCTGCCTCGAGCTTGTTGGAGCGCTCGAGCAGCTGTGCAAGGAGGAGGTGCGCCTCAGGCATGTCGCGCAGCATGGCCGCACGGCGCGCGAGGCCGAGCGCTTCGTCCGGGTGCCCTTCGGCTTCTTCGACGCGCGCGAGCAACAGGTTGCCGAGCGCCGAACGCTCGTCGTCCTTGAGTGCGGCATCGAGCAAGCGACGGGCCTCGGCGAAGCGCGAGGCCTTTATGGAGGCATCGGCCGCGCTGATCCGCAACGCCGTGCTCGGCGATGGACCCGCGAGTGCTTCGTCGAACAGCTTCTTCGCGAGCTCCGGCTTGTTTTGCGTGCTCGCGAGGTTGGCCCGCTTCTCCGTCACGATGACCGACTTCGGATCGGCGGTCTGCGCCTCGTCGTACACCTTCATCGCATCGTCGAGCTTGTTCTGCGCCTCGAGCGCCTGACCGAGGCCCAACCACAACGGGATGCGCTCGGCCGCCGTGACCTGCGACTTACCGTCGAGCACCTTGCGAAATCGCTCCTCGGCATCGGCGGGGCGACCGATCGCGAGATACGCCGCGCCCAGGGTGGCGATGGCGCGCGGGTCACCCGACAGCGACTCGGTGGCCTTGCCCAAAGCTTCGACTGCCTCTGCCGTGCGATCGAGCTGATGCAGGGTCGCCGCCAGGTTCGCCCACGCGGCAACGAGCTTGGGATCGGCGGCCGTGGCCTCGCGGAACAACGCGACCGCTTGCTCGCGATCAGGTTTCGCCACCGTGGTGCGCGACGAAAGTATGCGGCCACGCAGGCACGCGAGCCGCGCCGACTTCGGCTCGACCTGCTGCACCGTGGTGAGCAACGGTTCCGCCGCGGCCTGTTCTTGCTTGTCGATGAGCGCTTCGGCGAGGAGCAGGTCGACGTCCACGTTCTTTGGCTCGAGGGCGACGAGCTTGCGTAGATCTTCGATGGCCTCGGCACCGTGCCCACCGTCGACGCGCACGCGGGCCAACCCGAGCTTGGCGTCGCGCGCGACGAGCGACTTTGCCGGATCGGCATCGCCGGTGATCGCCTTCTTGAACCAATCTTCGGCTTCGTTGCGTTGACCGGCGGCAGCGGCGATCTGGCCCAGAGCAACTTGCCCCTCGGCACGTTCACGCGGTGCCAACGTCGCGGCCTGCGCCGCGAGCAGGGCTTCGATCTTCGTCGCGGCCGTCGCGTCGCCGCTGCGAGCCGCGATGCGCTGCTTGCCGATCTGCGCGCGCGCGTGGTCGGCATGGGCAGCGAGCACCTTGGCCCATGCTTCGTCCGCAGCTTTGTCGTCGCCGCTACGCTCCTTTGCCAGCCCCACGCCGTAGGCGGCCGCGCCAAGCGTGGGCTCGGCGGACAGCGCTTGGGTGAAGGCCTTGTCGGCCGCAGACGGATTGCCGGCGAGCAGCTCCGTTGTGCCGAGGTAGGTGAGGGCGTTGGCGTCGAGTGGCGCTTGCGCGAGCACGCCTTGCAGCTTCGTTCTCGCACCGGCCACATCGCCGCCAGCAAGCGCGCGCAGGCCCTCGGCGCGACCGCGTTCGGCGATGAGGGGTTCTACGACAGGTCGCTCGAGCAAAACCTTGCCCTTTTCGAGCTCGCCTTGGGTCCCGAGGCGGGCGAGGAGGAAGTGAGCTTGCGCTTCGATGAGCCCGGCAGTCTCATCGGGTTTTTCACCGTCGGTGAATGGTTTGAGGTCGGTGACCGCGCGACGCAAACCCGGTGCCGTGCCGTCGGAGATCGCGCGACGCGCGGCGGCGATCTTGGCGTCTTTTCCACCCTTCACCTCACCGCCGCCACCCAGCTTCGCGTCGCCGAACAGGCCGAACGGGTCGAACGTGTACACGGCACCGCCGGCCAGCGCGATGACAAGTCCAGCGACGGCAACCACAGGCGCCCGCCGCCCCGACTTTTTCGTCGGAGCGCGCTCGGCTTCGACCTCGACCCCGGGCTCGAGCAACGGCGACAGGTCGCCCGCCTCGGCCTCGGACGCGAGCGTGGCAGCGCTGCCCGACTTGAACGCAACGCCTTGCTCTGCGGCGCTACGCGGTGCGAGCTCGTCTCCAGCCTCGCTCTTCGGCGCGACCCCGTCCATGCCTCGGTCAGCAACGGGGGTAGGTAGATCCGGTTCACCACCACCCAGGTGTCCGCTGCCAGCCGACACGAGCCCGTCATCATCGGCATCGGGCGAATCGAGGTCGAGTGGGATGTCGTGATCGGCGACGCTGCCAGTCGAAGCGGCCGCGGCTGGCGCGGCGTTCGGCGGACGCGGCGGTGTGGCCTTCGGTCGCGGAAGGTCGACCCCGCTCGGCAGTGGGGGCGGGGCATCGCGCGGAGCGCCCTTCGGTGCCGGCAGGTCGATCTCGTCCGGGCCAGCGATGGTGGGCCCCGACGGAGCGCCGCGCGGTAAATCGCGCTTCACGGGAACCGGAAGCTCGGCGTCCTCGACGGCGAGCGCGACCGGTGCAGCCGGCGCGATGGCAGCTGCCGGCTGCGCTGCGAGCGCGGAGAAATCGAGGTCCTCCGCCAGCGCGATGGAGTCCATCGCAGGTTGCGGCGCAGCGGGTGGTGCTGCACGGGTCGGCGGCGGCGCGGGCCGAGGCGGCGGCGCGGGCTTGATCGCAACAGCCTTCGGTGCAGGCAGCTGTGGCTCGTCGTCCTCCATTGAAGAGAGCGCGATCTCACGCAGGCCAGGCGCAGCCGGCGGAGGCGGAGCCGCCGCGGGTGCCGCACCAGGGCGCACGGTGATTGGGTTCGAACAAGCGGGGCAGGTCATCTTGAACCCGCCCGCGGGAATCTTGGCTTCGTCGATGTCGTAGTCGGAATGGCATCGATCGCAGGTGACTTTTATGGCCATGGGTGTGTTCGGATGCGGTCAGTCAGACCGGAGTGGACCGGCATCATATCAGATTGCCGTCGCGACCCAGGCAATCTCCTTTTGACAGCCGCGGGCAAGGCTTGCTAAAGAAGCTCTCCCTTCGCCGGGTGTGTAGGGGGACCGAACACACTCGTTGAGGCTGACAACCTGGAGGAGTGGCCGAGTGGTTTAAGGCAGCGGTCTTGAAAACCGCCGCGCGTGAGCGCCGGGGGTTCGAATCCCTCCTCCTCCGCTCTTCAACACCGGCTGTCTCACTCTCAGATTCGTCGGATGAAAACCGAATAGGACAAACGTGTGGAAGCCGCAGGGGCATCACGCCCACGCCCCTGCGCACAAGAAGTTCTTCACCCACAAGGATCGAGCGAGCCAGCAAACCAGCTTCGCTCGCAGCAATGCGAGCGAAGCGAGCGAGCCAGCAGACCAAGATCCGAAACGCGCGAGCCAACAGACCAAGATCTGAAACGCGCGAGCCAACAGACCAAGATCCGAAACGCGCGCGAGCAACGCGCGGTGGGGGAGGCTCACCGAGGCTTGCCGAGGTGAGGGGGACGGGAACGTCCCCTGACAATTGGAGAGATGACCGAGAGGCCGAAGGTACCCGCTTGCTAAGCGGGCATAGGGTCAAAAGCTCTATCGAGGGTTCGAATCCCTCTCTCTCCGCTCTACGATTCACAGGCCATCAGGAATTGAAATCACCGAAACACCATGTTAGGGAGTACCGACTTTTGCAGCTCTAGCTCAGCTGGATAGAGCATCGGCCTACGAAGCCGGGGGTCGGAGGTTCGAATCCTCCGAGCTGCGCAGTACATACTGGAAATGCAACGGTGACCGTCGACGGCTCTCACGAGCACTTCATGGGTGAGGCCATCGCGGAAGCGACCGCCGCGGGCGAAGCCGAAGATGTGCCGGTAGGCGCCGTGGTGGTGGTGGTCGATGCCGATACTGGCGTCAGCACCATCGTCGGTCGAGGCGGCAACCGGCGCGAGCGCGATGGAGACCCCACCGCCCACGCCGAGGTCGTCGCCATCCGACAAGCCGCCAAGCACGCAGGCGGCTGGCGGATTCTGCGAGCGACTTTGTACGTCACGCAGGAACCCTGTCCCATGTGTGCAGGCGCGATCGTCAACGCCCGCATCGATCGAGTGGTGTACGGCTGCAGCAATCCCAAGGCCGGCGCCGCCCGAACCCTGTTTCAACTCCTCGATGATCCTCGCCTCAATCATCGATGTGAGGTCGTCCCGGGCGTCCTCGAAGTTCAGTCGGCCGCGCTCATCAAGAAGTTCTTCGCCGACCGACGCCGTCCCAAAGGCCTATTATCGGGGGACGTTCCCGTCCCCCCTCACCTCGGCAAGCCTCGGTGAGCCTCCCTCCACCGCGCGTCACTCGCGCGAGTTTTCATTCCAACGATTTTTGAAAGTTCCACCTGGAGAGGTGGCAGAGCCTGGTCGATTGCGCCTGATTCGAAGGC
>JAYUBF010000313.1:0-29200 GCA_043741435.1 Myxococcales bacterium | reverse complement strand
TCATCGCGCTCGCGGTCTTCTCGATCTCGTTCGTGATCCTGCTCGTCGCGAGCCGCACGCAAGGAAACGTCCGCGACGAGGGCTACTACTTCGACGCCGCGGAGGAGTACTCGGCTTGGTACGTCGATCTGCCCGGCAACCTCCTGCACGGCCGGTTCAAGCAGAGCTTCAGCAAGAGCGCCATCGATCATGCGTTCTCCTACAACCACGAGCACCCGGCCTTGATGAAGTCGCTGTTCGGCTTGTCGTGGCACTTCCTCCACAAGTGCGACTGCCCGAAGCAACCCGGCCTGCACCCGATGGCGTACCGGCAAAGGCACGCGAGCCTGAACCTGCTCGATGAGGAAACGGCGTTCCGCGTGCCGACGATGTTGCTCACCGCGCTCATGATCGCGTTCACGTTCGCGTGGGCCGCGCGGTTCTCCGCCGCTGCTGGCCTGGGGGCAGGCCTGGCCGCCGCCGGCATGACGCTGTTCGCTTCACGCCTGTTCTTCGACGCCGAGCTCGCGTGCTTCGACGCGCCGATCGCCGCGCTGTGGTTCCTCACCGTCTATGCGTACTGGCGCAGCCGCAGCCAAGATCGCGCCGGTCGTCGCTGGGCCATCGGCGCGGGCGTGATCTTCGGGCTCGCGCTCGCGACCAAGCACAATGCGTTCTTCATCCCGCCCGTGCTCATCCTGCACGCGCTCGTGGTCGACGCTCGTGAGCTACTCGCCAGTCTTCGCGAGCGCCGCTGGCCGCGCGCCGAAGCGTTTCCCCGCGCGCTGCTGTGGATGGCCAGCCTCGGCCTCGTCGTGTACCTCGCGTGCTGGCCGTGGATGTGGTTCGCGACGGTGGCGCGCTTCCGCGAGTACGTGGCGTTCCACGTGAACCACGTCTATTACAACTTCGAGTACCTCGGTCGGAACTACAACAAGCCAGCGTTCCCGCGCTCGTTCGTGTTCGTGATGACGCTGCTCACGGTACCGACGACCACGTTGCTGCTGGCGTTCGCCGGCGCCGCTGCCTGGCTTCGCCGCGCGCGCAACGGCGGCGTGGATCAGCCGCCAGGCACCGGCCTCCTCATCGGCCTCAACGCGCTCGCGCCGATGCTGGTGCTGACGCTGTCTGGCGCGCCGATCTTCGGTGCCACGAAGCACTTCCACGCCGCGATCCCGTTCATCGCGTTGCTCGCGGCCTTCGCGCTCGCGCTGCTCCTGCGCGGCCTCGGCTCCCCGCGCGTGCTGGCATTCGGCCTGCCCCTGCTCGCCGTGTTGCCCTCTGCGGTCGACACCTGGCGCTCACACCCGTACGGGCTCTCGCACTACGTCGCGTTCGCGGGCGGTCCCGACGGCGGCGCTACGCTCGGCATGAACCGCCAGTTCTGGGGCTATGCGACGCGCGGCCTACTCCCGTACATCAATGCACACGCGGCGAAGAACGCGCCCGTCTACTGGCACGACACCAACCAGGCGCAGATCAACCTGTACGTGCGCACCGGGCGCGCGCGGACCGATCTACGCAACACGGGGCTCGAAGAACCCGGCGTGCAAGCGAGCAACCTCGGCCTCGTGATCCACGAGCGCCACTTCTCGAAGTACGAGTACTGGTTCTGGGATTTCTACGGAACCACGCAGCCCGCGGCCGTGCTCACCCATGAGGATGTGCCTGTGGTGACGCTGTATGAGCGTCAGTCAAAGCCTTGATTGGTATTGACAAATACGATTGTTTCCACAATCGACCGAGCTTTTTCCGCGCCGGATAGCGCGTCGCGTCAAAAAATCGCTTGCCCGCGCTGGCCGGTGATTGCTACCGGCGTTGCATGTCGACTCACTTCGCTCGCGTCGTTCGCACCTCGTCCCTCGCTTCCTCGCTCGTCCTCCTGGTCGCGGCCTCCAGTTGCACGAGCCAGGGCATGGCCACCAAGCTGCCGGTCGACATGGCGGGTAGCAGCGCGCAGGGTCCGGGTCCCACCGCGGGCGTGATCCCGAGCGCCATGGGCGAGCAGCTGAAGGCAGCTGGGCTCGATCTCAAGAACCTGCCCTCGCTCGAGGACATCGACGACGCGCACATGATCGACGTGATGAAGATCATCTCCACCACGCTCGGCACCAAGTGCGACGGCTGCCACACGATGGACAAAAAGGAAGAAACGACCAACAAGCGCATCGCCCGCGTGATGTGGGAGGAGCTCGTCGTCAAGCTCACGCTCAAGGACGGCACGCCGCTCTTCTGCGACTCCTGCCACCAGGGCAAGCTCGAATTCATCGACCGCACCGACGAGAACGCGATCGGTGGCTGGATGAAGACCAACTTCGTAGAAGCGCTCGCACGCAAAGACGGGCAGAAGCACACCTGCAGCACCTGTCACGGCACGCCGTTCGTGGGCGGGCTTCTCGACGTATGGGGCGCCGATCCGAGCGCGGTCCCAGACGCCGGCGTGATTCCGACGACGGATGGCGGCGTGATTCCGACGACGGACGGCGGCGTGATCGTGATCGATGCCGGCACGAAAGCCGACATGGCGCAGCCCACACCCGACATGGCGCAGGGCACCTGCAAGGTCGTCATCAACGAGCTCCAGATCGCGGGCTCGGCAGGCGCAGGTGACGAGTTCATCGAAATCTTCAACCCGTGCAGCACGACCATCTCGCTCGATACCTACTCGCTCGTCTACCGCAGCGCAGCGGGCAGCACGGACTCGAACCTAGTCACACTGAGCGGTCACAGCCTCGCCGCCGGTGCGTACCTCGTCGTCGGTGGCAGCACCTACAGCGGCACCGCGGCGTTGAAGTACACGGCTGGGCTCGCGGGCACCGGCGGGGGCGTGGGCCTCCGAGACGGCACCACGCTCGTCGACAGCGTCGGGTACGGCACCGCGACGAATGCGTTCGTGCATGGCAGCGCCGCAGCAGCGCCGGCCAGCGGCAAATCCATCGCGCGCACGCCGAACGGCTCGCACGCACACAACGACGACTCGCTCGACTTCGTCGTCGGTACGCCGACCCCCGGCACCAGCAACTGAAGCAACGGGGTGCAGTCTCGCGGCACTTCACCGCGGCTTGGAGAATCACTACCCGAGCGCTGTGGGGCGTGAACTTTCGGCCAGCGGCAAGTCCATGGCCTGCACACGTTCACCAGATCGGGCGCTCGTCGACGAAGGGCGCTAGTCGTCGACGGGCGTCCGGAACGCGACCACCAGCGCCACGAAGGAGTGGATCGTGAGCGCAACCGTCCACAAGAAGTGCAGGCCGATGATGCCTCCCGTGTGCATGAGCGTCACCATCGACAGCGCCGACCACACGAGCGCGAGCACGAATGCGCCAAGGGCACGCTGCACGGTCGGTCGTGACCAGGGCCGTAGCAGTACGGCCGCGACGAGCACCTCGACCGTGATCGCGATGAGCGCGAGCCGTAGGTCGCCCGCGTCGTTGTGCCCGTAGCGCGAGGTTCCCTCACGAATCACGGCGGCCGAGTCGCGCAGATTGTCCCGCCACATCAGGACTACGGTCGCCAGCCACGACGCCCCGAGCGAGATGCCGTAGCCACGGACAGGCGGCTGGATGACGACGCGGGGCGGCTGCACATCCATCTTACGTGCCCCGGGACGCCAGCTTCCCCGGCGAACCGTGGTGAAATGAGCCAGCAAGTCGCCTATTCTGCGCGACCGGCCCCGCGCACGATGACCCTCACTCGCAACGGCAAGCTCGCGCTGCTCCTCTATGCCCTCGGTTTGGCGCTGTACGCAGCGACGGCAAACACACGCCTCCGGGCGCCTTCGCACGATACGCACTTCGTCTACCAGGCCAAGATGTTCCTGGAGCGTCGCCTCGACCTCGGTCATGCGCCACCGAACCAGAACGACTGGGCGGAGGTCGAGTACCTGCAGCTCAAGGACGGGCGCTCCATCTCCGGGTGTTTTCTGCGCACGATGCCCGGGAGGTTCCGCTCGCTGAAGGGCGTCGTCGAGAGCATCGCCGACAGCGACATCGCCTCGCGCAGCAAGAAGTTCTACGTGTCCTTCCCACCCTTCCCTGCCGCGTTGCTCGTGCCCGCGGTGGCGATCATGGGGATGCGCACCAACGACATCCTCTTCACGGTGCTGCTCGCGCCCCTCGGTCCGATGCTCTTGTTCCTCGTGCTGCGCCGACTCTCCGCGCGCGGTGACGCACAACGCAGCGAGACCGACGATCTCTGGATCACCGCACTCTTCGGGCTCGGCACCGTCTACTACTACTCGTCGGTGATCGGCGGCGTCTGGTACACAGCGCACATCGTCGCCACCGCGCTGTGTGGCGCGTTCGTCCTCGCCTCGCTCGACGCACGCTCTCCGATCTGGGCCGGGGCGGCGCTGGGTGCGCTCACGCTGACGCGCCCGCAGATGGGCTTCTTCGGCATCTTCTTTCTCTACGAAGCGTGGCGGGTGCGGAGGCTCAATCTCATGACGCTCGTACGCGTGGGCACGCCCGTGGTGCTGCTCGGGGCGGTCGGTGCGTGGTTCAACTGGGCGCGCTTCGGATCCCCATCGGAGTTCGGTCACTTCTTCCTGAACGTGCGCTGGACCGAGCGCATCCAACGCTATGGCCTGTTCCACTACGCGTTCCTCTCGCGCAACCTCACCGCCGCGTTCGCGCTCACGCCCAAGCTCCTCGCGAAGAAGCCGTTCGTGCAGGTGAGCTGGCACGGCATGTCGATGCTGCTCACCACGCCCGCGCTGCTCTATCTCGTGTGGCCGCGCGTGAGCGGCGGCACGCATCGCGCGCTCTGGATCACCGTCGCGCCCATCGCGATCTTGTCACTGCTCTACCAGAACGACGGCTGGGTGCAGTTCGGCTTTCGCTTCAGCATCGACTACTTGTTCTTGCTCATGATGCTACTCGCCGTCGGTGGTAGGCCCATGACCCGCACCATGAAAGTGCTCATCGTCGTGGGCATCGGTGTGAACCTGTTCGGCGCCATCACGTTCGGCCGCGCGTGGCAGTACTACCACGAGGGCTTCTTCCCGATCTCGACGAACGATTTGTAGCGGCCCGCTGGTACTCCGCTAGGCCTAACGCCGAGCGGATAAGCGCAAGTGGTCGAATTCGATCAGCGTTTCCTGAGCGCAAACGTCTTCGTCTTCGCACGCGTACGACGACGACGACGACGACGAGCACCAGCGGCTGCAGATGGTTTACGAGTGATCGGAATGATACACCGTGTGCCGCTGGCTGATTCAGTCGGTCGCTGCAACGCTTCGTGAAAAATACTCCGCTGGCGGTCGGAAGCCGAGGGTCTGCCCTGGGCGCCCGTTGCGCGATCGGCGACCTTTTTCAGGTCGCTCCGGGAGTGCGGCTAGAGCCGCTAGAACCGGAGGCCGAGACCGACGGTGCCGAGCGTTCCATTGGGCACACGCGGGAACCCGAGGCCAAGGCCGACGCCGACGCCCAAGCCTGCGACCCCGACGGCGATGGGCACCCACAGGTACCAGCGCTTCCAGATCGGTTTGGTGGTGACGGTCGCCTTCGGCGTGACCGGATCGATCTTGGGCCCGACGTCGGGCTTCACGTCTGGTTTCAGGTCTGGTTTCACATCGGGCTTTGGTGTAATCGGCGGCTTTACCGTCGCTGCGTGTCTGCGCCGGACCTCTTCGATGAACTCTCGTTGTCGCGGCGACAGGCTTGCGTCCTCGATCACGCGCGCGGCGTCGATGGCGAACAAGAGATCGAACGCCTCCCGCGCCAGCGTGCGCTGACCGAGCACCAACCACGAGAGACCGACGCGCTCCCAACCCATTGCGCGTTGTGCCACCGTGGCGTGAGGATCCTTCGCCGCGCGCTCCGCGACCTCGGCCGCGCCGCGATAGTCGAGGTCGGCGTAGCGCTTGTCGGCGTCGGTGAGCAGCGACGGCACGTCGGTCGCTTCGTCGGCACGCCCGGCACCAATTGCACCGAGCAGCAGCAGCGCGATCACGAGTAAGCTCCGCATCTTCAGGGCGTCCTCGACCACACGTACACCTGGTTCACGCTCGCGAAGGAGATCTCGACGCTGCCATCGCCGTCGAGATCTCCAACCACGAGCGACTGCGCGGGAACGGTACCGAGCACCTCCCGACGCGTGAGCGCACCGTTCGACGCAACGTTGTAGATGGCCGGCGGTCCCGCCGGACCCCAGACCACGAGCTCACTGCGGCAATCACCGTCGACATCGGCGAACAGGAGGCCGCTTGCGTCGTTGGGGACGTCGGTCGGCACCAACGTGGACGACCGATCGACGAGCTCGCCGGTGAGCCCGATCCCGTCATTGATCAGCACGCGGATCCCTGGCGTCGTGGCGTGCGCAGCCACCACCGCGTCGAGATCGCCATCACCATCGACGTCGCGGAGCGCGATCGCGGAGACATCGAGCATCTCGGTCACCGGAATGGCGGACGCGAACTTGCCGCTGTTCTCTCCGGCCAAGAAATAGAGCGGCCCACCGTTCGTCGCGATGAGCGAGTCGAGGCGGTCGTCGAGATTGAGATCACCGATGGCGATTGCCTTGGCGGGCGTCGGCACCTGCGGCTCCACCGCGAGGTTCACCTCGCGGCCGTAGACCCCCTTGTCGTTCGCCAGCACCACGAGGAGCCCTTCGTCGGCAACGAGAGCAAGATCGGCATACCCGTTGTTGTCGAGATCGCCGATCGCGATCGAAGTTGCCGCGGGCGTGGGCCGAACCCGCGTGTCCGTCGGCGTGAGATTTCCGTCGTTGCCGCTCGGCCACACCGCGGTCCCGATATCGGCGGCAGCCACCAACAGATCGTCGGCGCAATCGGAGTCGGTGTCGTGCGTGATCACCTGGTTGACCGCGTGACCCACCCCGTTCATGGCGATGACGGCGAGCTGGTTCGAGCCATCGTCATTGGCAAGCTTCGGCACGACGGCGCGCCAGCTCTTGTCCGATCCGATGGCGACCAGCTCTGCGCCGCCCGCGGCCTCGGCACCGCTGCGCACCCGGGCGAGCTTCGCACCCGACGGCGCCGTGGCTTGCTTGCGCAGGCGGAACGCGCCACGCACGGTGTTCGCGCGACACGCGTCGATCTCCAGCGTGGTGTTGGGCATGGCCAGGTCCAGCGTGGCCGATGACGAGGCGCGCGGCAGGCCACGATAGAGCTCGTCGAAACGCACGGTCGCGGTGGTGCGGCCCTCGGCCTTCAGCCCGAGCGACTGCGGCAACGGCGACTGCGACCACTCGCGGCGCTCTCCGTGACGCCGGAGCCCGTCGGCACCGACGACGTAACAGTACGCAAACGCCGACGCGGGCTCGCGATTGGCGCTGTACGCATCGATCGTGAGCAACGTCCCGGCCGGGCCACAGCCTGCCGCGACGCATACCGCAACGGCGGCAGGCACGATCGTCGCGAGGACGCCCATGCGTGTGCGGCTCACTGCCCGACGCTCACCCACATTTCCACCCCATGCCCGAATTGTAGACACTTGTCCGCGTGCATCCCCGAGCGCATGAGCCCCTAGCCTACCTCCATCAGGCCGCCTTCATGCATTTCTGCTCGTGTGTTGACGACGAAAGCAGATAGAGTCATGGCGGGAGGCTGTCGAAATGAAACTCTTCGGAGGGGGCAAGCCCGAAAAAGCAGCACGGCGCGACGATTCAGGCGCGCAAAAGACCGAGGAAGCTGGCTATTTCGACTCTCCGACAGAAACCGTCTCGCTGTCGGCACCCGTGCCACAGCGCGCTGCACACCAGCCCGTCGACAAGGCGCCGCCGCGTGAAGACCCACCGGCTACCGTCGACTACGGCATCAACGCGGCCATCCAGCTGATGCGCTCCTTGCCGGTGGACCAGAACCCGGAGCTCGTCGTGGTGGTCATCAAGACCACGCTCGAGTCGCTGAAGGTCAAGGTGTCGGACATCATCGCCGACGCAGGTCGCAAACAAGTAGACCTCGAGAAGCGTGTCGAGATGCTGACCAAAGAGATCGGCGACTTCGAAAAAGAGATCCAGCAGCGCAAGGAAGAGATCGCGCGCCTCGAGGCGGATCACGCGGAGACGACCAGTGTGAAGGAGCGGCTGGAGCTCGCCGAGAAGTCCGGCCAGCACCAGTCAAAGAAGACCGGTACGTAACGCATGCCTGCCGCGGCGACGAGCGCGCCAGACAAACCAGACAAGATCGACAAGTCCGAGCGCCGTCGCGGCCCGGACGCGATGCTGCGGCATCGCATCCTCGTGGTCTCCGGTGAAGCCAACATGCGGCGCGCGCTCAAGCGCCTCATGACGGCCACCGGCGCGATGACCGAGTTCGTCAACGATCTGTCTCGCCTCCCGGAAGACGCGCCGAGCCTCCTCACGGTCGATCTGCGCTCGTCCAGCGCGCCCAAGCTCTCCGAGCTCGAGAACGTGTTCCCGAGCGTGCGGCTGCTCTGCATCGTGGGCTCGCAGGACTACGCGCAGATGGTGGCCTGCCTCAAGAACCCACGTTGCGGCAGCGTCATCACGTACGACGACGGCTTCGAGCCAGAAGACTTCATCATCACCGTCACCAAGCTGCTGCACGGGCAGGTGTTCGGTCTGCAGAAGTACTTTCCGTGGGGCGTGACGCTCTACAACATGGAGGTCTCCTCCTACGAGGAGAAGTCGCGCGCGCTCGATGTGCTCAACGCCTACGCCGAGCTCGCCGGTGCGCGTGGGCCCGTGCGCGATCGCATGGCGCTCGTGGCCGAAGAGCTCATTATGAACGCGCTCTATCACGCGCCCGTCGACGACGAGGGTAAGCACAAGTTCGACCATCTCCCGCGCAAAGAGCTCGCGAAGATGACGTTCGATCGCAAGGTGCGCATCACCTGTGCGTCGAACGGGCAGCACTTCGCGATCGCGGTGTACGACACCTACGGCTCGCTCGACAAAGACACCGTCGTGAAGTTCTTGTCGAAGGGTACGAAGAAAGAGCTCGAGCCCGAGCAGCGCGAATCGGGCGCGGGTCTAGGCCTGGTCACGGGGCTCAAGAACGCATCCAAGCTCGTCTTCAATCTCGCGCCCGGGCACGGCACCGAGGTCATCGCGCTGTTCGACCTGGACCTGCTCGCCAAGGGTCGTGCCGGCGTGCGCTCGGTCCATATCTTCACGGAGCGTCGCAAGTCGCCGTCCCACACCATCGAGCCAGCACCCGAGCCGTCCTCGGTCGCGGCCGCGCCTGTCGTGGTCGGGATCCTCGCCGTGGTGGTCGTGCTCATCGGCGTAATCGGCGTGTTCAAAAAGATCAGCGACAGCAACATTCCGCAAGTATCTGCAATGCAGGCGGAATTCTCGGTCGCAGACGGCGCCAGCCAGTCCCGACCAGTGCGCCTCGGCGGCACGGATCTCACGATGACCGTCGGTCGCAAGGGCCAGACTGTGACCGTCAGCACCCAGAAATAGTCCCGCCTCGAGTCACCGGTCGTCGGTGGACCCTCAGTTTTCTGAGCTACATCCACCCACAGCAAACTAGGGGAAGCTCGGCTGACGTGCTACGGTAGGGGGCCGATGTCAGAGGGGGTGGCGTTTGGAAACTACCGCCTGCTTCGCCGGCTGGCGCGAGGCGGGATGGCAGAAGTGTTCTTGGCGCGTCAACAAGGCGTCGAGGGCTTCGAGCGTCGTGTCGCGATCAAGCGGATCCTTCCGCACCTCAGCGACTCCTCCGAGTTCCGTACGATGTTCCTCGACGAAGCGCGCCTCGCAGCGCAGCTGTCGCACCCGAACATCATCCACATCTACGACTTCGGTCGCGTCGAGGACTTCTACTTCATCGCGATGGAGTACGTGGATGGCGTCGACCTCGGGCGGCTGATCAAGCAGGCAAAAGTCTCGCCGCTGCCCTACGAGCTCATCGCTCGGATCATGGCTGACATCTGCGCCGGCCTTCACTACGCGCACAACGTCAGCGACGATGGGGGCAAGCGCCTCAACGTGGTGCACCGTGACGTGACCCCGCAGAACGTGCTCGTCACCTATGACGGCATCGTGAAGGTGGTGGACTTCGGCATCGCGAAGGCAACCTGGCAAGCGAGCCGCACGCGACCTGGCGTGGTCAAGGGCAAGTACGCATACATGTCGCCCGAGCAGGTGGAGGGCCGCTCGCTCGACGCGCGCTCCGACATCTTCTCCGTCGGCATCTGTCTGTACGAGGTGCTCACCGGCATGCCGCTCTATCGCCGCGACAATGTCACCGAGGCAATGAAGGAGATCCGCGACGGCAAGCCGATCCATCCCGAGCAGCATCGACCCGACGTCCCGCACGAGCTGGTGACGATCCTCAAGAAGGCGTTGGCGACCTCGCGCGACGAGCGCTATCCGACGGCCGCCGCGATGCAGCTCGAGCTCGAGCGCTACCTGAAGGCCGCGACGAAGCTCGCGACGCCGCAAGTGCTCGGCGAATATCTTCGTCTGGAAGCGCCGCGTCCGCCCGAGGGCGAGATGCTGTCGGAGCCGAAGAACCACGTGCTCGATCTGTCAGGACCTCGCGACAACGTGGTGAAGGGCGGAACAGCCCCTCTCTCGCAGATGAGCAAGCAGGGGATCACGCCGGCGTACGAGAGCATGCGCATCGAGCATCCCGGCTCGGGTGCTCGCGACAAGCTCGTCTCGGACGAGACCCCCAACCCCGTCGATGCGGCGCTCACCACGCCGGGCAAGCACGTCCGGGCGACGTCGCATCAGAGTTCGCCCGGAACCGAGCGCGTGTCCACGTCGGAGCGCAGACCGGTGGTGCCACCCAACAGCTTCGGCGAGGAAGACCTCGACGAGGACCTGACGCGCCAGGATTCGCCGCACTCGCCGGTGACGGAAGGGGAAGAGCAAGCCACCACGCGTGCGCCGAAGCTCACGCCAGCCACCGGCGAAGCGCAGCTCGCCCACGACATGCGCCTGCCGAGTGGCGAACGCGCGGCGGCACGCTCCGATTCTGGCCTCCGCAGCGCGCGCTCGGGCTCGCACGGTCGATCCTCGCGTAGTGGCAGCAGCGGGCCGCTCCCGGCGAATCCGCTCGGTGGCGAAAACTCCGATCCCGCCAGCGACAGCCTCCACTCCGAGATGACGGCGATAACCGACAGCGCGCTCGCCCAAAAGCGGAAGCGTTCGTCGTGGCCGCGGGTGTTGCTGGCCGTGCTGCTCGCGGGTGGCGCTGGTGCGTTCGCCTTCCGCGATCGGCTGCCCTTCGGGCTTCTCGGTCTGGCGCCGACGAAGCCGGGCAAGCCGGTGGTGGTGCCGCTTCCCTACGCCGACCTCGGCGGCGCGAGCATGGCGGATCTCAAGGTGCTCGGCTCCGAGTCCACCGACGCGGCGACGAGCGGAGTGGTGACCGTCGAGCTGCCAGTGCAGACCTCCGCCACCCTCGGAATCAACACGCGGCCCACCGGTGCGAAGGTCTTCTTCGACGGTGAGCAGCTCGACATGCTCACGCCGGTGCGCTCGCAACCAATCACCGCTGGGCCTCACCACATCGTGATCGAACGCACTGGGTACCAGCCGCGCGAGGTCGACGTGTCATTGCGTTCGAGCGAGCATCGCGTGCTCGACTTCGAGCTCACTGAAGATCGTCCTCTGCAAGGCGGCACCAACAACCCGAGCACGGCGCCGGTCCAGAAGAAGGGACACGCACCCTCCACCGGTATGCGGGGCAACGGCTTCCTCACCGCGAAGACCGAGCCATGGTCGCGCGCGTACGAAGGCACCCGCCTCCTCGGCGAGACCCCGCTCGTGAACGTCCCGCTCACCGACGGCCCGCACGTCATCACCTTCGTCAACCCGGACTACACGCCGGTGAAGAAGAAGGTGCAGATCAAGGTGGGTGAGGAGACGAAGATCATCCTCTCCTTCCCAGAAAAGTAGCGTCGATGAAGCCCTGGATAAAAGTGGCCGAGGCAACGACGCCCGGTGATTCGCACCTGGTGTTGTTGCAGCGCGATGAAGAAATGGTGATCTCTGTCGACGGCAAGCAGCTGATGTCGAGCCGCATGCACGCCTCGGAAGAAGCGATGGCCACGTTCGGCTGCGAGGGGTTGATGCAGGCCAAGCAGCCCTGCGTGTTGATCGGCGGCCTCGGCATGGGTTTCACGTTGCGCGCCACGCTCGACCTCGTGCCCCGCAACGCGACGGTGCTGGTGTCGGAGCTGGTGCCAACGCTGGTCGAGTGGAACCGGGGGCCTCTCTCCGCACTGGCGAAGCATCCGACGAAGGATCCGCGCGTCGAGGTGTTGATCGAAGATGTCGCGCAGACCATCAAGCGATCACCCGGCGGCTTCAATGCCGTTCTGCTCGACGTGGACAACGGACCGAGCGCGCTCACCGATCGCAGGAACGACAAGCTCTACGGCAAGGTCAGCCTGGTGCACATCCAGAACGCGCTACGCCCGGGGGGCAAGCTCGTGGTGTGGTCGGTCGACGAAGACCCATCGTTCGAGAAGCGGCTCGAGGAGTGCGACTTCACGGTGCGCAAGAAGCGCGTGCCGGGGCGCGTCGTGGACGGGAAGGCAGCGCGCAACAGCCCGTGGCACGTGCTGTTCATCGCTACGCCGGTGGCTCAGCGTTCGCCGGACGAGAAAAAGCGCCCGCCGTGGGCGCGTCGCGATTGACGAGGTTCCCGCTCGCGGCGTTGGTTCTCGTTGGGTGCGCCCACACTCAACCGACGTCGCCGGCGGAGGCGATCGTGTTGCGCCCGGTCGTCGCAACGATGTTCAGCGCGATCGAGCACTACGAAGGACAGCTGTCGGCCCTAGGTGATGCGCTCGGTACCGATTGTGTCGTGGTGCGCGTCACCGATGAGGACGGGCGCAAATGGGCTCGTGGCTACACCAACGATGGTGCGCGCAACGTAGATTGGTACGGGTGGCTTCAACCGACGTCGTCCTTCGGACGAACGAAGGCGCGCACGTGCTCTTGGCGCACGTGCAATCGGTCCGCGTGAAAGAAGGCGATCGAGTTCGGGGCGGTGATGAGATCGCAAAGGTCGGCAACAATGGCCAATCGCGACATCCGCACGTCCACGTAGGTGCGTGGCGTGAAGGAAGGCCGCTCCAGATTCGCTGGGATCAGCACGCGATGAAGTCGCTCCAGCACTGAAAACCGCCAGGGCGCCAGCAGACCGCCAGTTCTGCCAGGCAAGAATTGGTTCAGAGCTCGAGAGCTCGAGAGCTCGAATCGTCGACGGTCGGGGCCCGCTTCTTTCTGCCTGGCGCTCCTGGTCCGCCTGGCATCCTGGCGATCGAGGAAGCGCCCGCCACTCGACGGCGACGTCTGCGTCAACGACGAGCGCTATGTGAACGGCATTCGCTAGCCCCAACTAGCGCTCCCCCGCCACATCGCGCTCGAGATAGGACCGCCGCGCCTTCGCGTCTTCGGGGAACCGTGCCAGCGCCGCCATCATCTTCGCGAGCGCGGCCTCGAGTGTCATGTCGCCGCCACTGATGGCCCCCGCGTCAGCCAGCGCGGTGCCGTTCTCATACAGCGATAGGTCGACGGAACCGGTCTGCGCTTGCGTCACCACCACGACGTCGACGCCCTGCTGCACGAGCTTGCCGACCGCCGACGAGATCGATCGTGACTTGAGCGGCGTGTTGCCGACACCGAATGCGGCGAGCACGATGCCGCGCGATCCTTCCGCGGCACTCAGCACCACCTCGGGCGCGAGGCCCGGGGTGACGTACACAACTGACACGCGCGGATCGAAGCGTGCGTCGAGCGTGAACGCGCCGGTGGGCTTGCGCACGTGGGCGGCGATCTCTACATCGAGGCCGAGGCGCGCGAGCGGAGGACAGCTCGCGCTGTGGAATGCGCCGTAGGACCACGCGTCCCCCTTGCGGGCGCGGTTGCCCCGCAAGAGGCGCCCATCGAACGCGATGCCGACCTCGGGGAGATCACGGCAGGCGAGGTCCATCGCGTCGACGAGGTTGCGCCGCGCGTCGGAGCGAATCTCGGCGAGTGGGCGCTGCGAGCCGGTGAGGATGACGGGCCGATCGAGCTCGTGCAGCGCGAACGAAAGCGCCGCCGCGGTGTACGCCATCGTGTCGGTGCCGTGGATCACGATCACGCCGTCGTGGGTCGCGCGCGCGCTCGCGATCTCCTCGGCGAGAGCGGTCCACTCTTCGGGCCCCACGTCGGAGGAGTCGAGGTTGCACAGGATGCGCGTCTCGATCGTGGCGAGCTCCGACAGCTCGGGCACGCGCTCGATGATCGTCTGCGCGAAGTGATCGGGCGAGAGCGGCGCGGGCCGACGGCCGCTCATGCCGAGCGTACCGCCGGTGTGGAGGATGAGGACGCGCTTCGACAAACGGGATCAGCGAGGCGGTGGTGCGACCATCCCGCCACCTGGGTGTCGGCGCGTGTCGTTGTTCATCGGTGCGGGTGCAGGCCCGGGCGCCGGCCGTGCCGCGGGCGCCGGAGCGTATTGCTGAGGACGTGGTGCGGGTGCCGGCGCGGGCGCGTACGCGGGTCGCGAAGGCGCCGGGGCATAGCCAGGGTGACCCACGTGGCCCGGATGACCTCCCCAGCCACCGACGGAGATCCGCGCACCGCCGGGTGCGATCACGGTCATGCCCGGACGGTAGACACCACGCGAGCCCCACCCGTACGACGGTCGATAGATGGGTTGCGGACGCACGGACCAGTAGCGGCCGCCGTAGTAGCTGTTGCGGTAGTAGCCGTTGTAGTACCCGGTCCACTGATTGCGGTACCGGTAGTAACCCGGGTCCCACGTGCCGTAGTAGCTGTAGTAGCCGCCGATGTAGCGGAACGGCATCGAAGCGGGCGCTGGAAAGTGGTGACGGTGCTGCCAGTCGATGTAGCAGTAGCCCCCGCCGAACTCGGGTGGGATGGGGTGGTTGCCTTGATAGCCCCAGAGCTGGCCGGTGTAGCTGAAGTCGCCGAGGTCACCGACGAAGTAGAAGTAGCCGTTGGCCTCGCGGAACAAGTACTGATCGAACGGCGCGTACGGATGGAAGTGAGGCCCTTGCTGATAGCAGGGCTGTGAGCCGTACTCGTAGGGCTCGGGGTGCGCGCCGACGAAGCCGTAGCTCATTTGATCTGGCTGAGCTGCGACAGGTTGTCCGTCGATGGGGTTGCCGTACTCGTCGTACGACTGCGCGGAGGCGCGATGGCTGTGGAGGACCGTCGATGCAAAGGTCACGACGAGCATGACGCCAAGCCAGCGCATGGTTTTCATCCCGTGTAGGTTATCACGAGCTTGCGACCGGCGCCGTGGGCTGGTATGCGCTCGGACCATGTCCACGCCTTCACGTCTCGAGACCCAGCTACAGGACCTGCTCAAGCAAGCGATGCGGGACAAAGACCAGCAGACGCTGGGCGTCGTCCGCATGCTGAAGACGAAGATCATGGAGCGCCGCACCGCCGCGGGCTTCAGCGGCACGGTCGACGACGCGCTCGTCCTCGACGTGATCTCGTCCTACCGCAAGCAGATGATGAAGGGCCTCGAGGAGTTCAAGAAGGCCGGCGTCACGAGCGGGGAGCAGGTCGAGACCATGAATTACGAGGTCGCCTTCTGCGAGAAGTTCCTGCCGAAAGGTTTGGACGCGAGCGCGGTCGAAGCTCTGGTGAAAGAACGCATCGCCGCGCTCGGCATCGGCGATCAAAAGCAGATCGGCAAGCTGGTGGGAGACATCATGAAGACGCACAAAGGCCAGATCGAAGCGGGCGACGTGAAGAAGCTCGCCGAGTCGATCCTCCCCAAGTGATGCGAACGAGCGCCCCTCACGCACGCCAGGCCGCGATCGGCACGGCGCTCGCCGTTGCCCTCGGCGTCACCGTCACCCTCGGAGCGGGGTGTGATGCGAGCGCGCGGAGTGGCGATGACGCGTCCGTGTCGGCCGACGCGAGTGTCGTCGATGGCGCCGTCGCCGATGCAACCGCCACGACCGACGGCTCGCCCACCCCGGACCTCGCGATCTCGCTGAACGGCTGGGTCGAGGAGATCCCACCGCATCGGCTGTTCAGCAGCGGACAGCTCGTCGCCGATCCATTCACGCCTCGACGCTTGATGCTGGTCGGCGTGGCGACGGGGATCGACCCGGTTCTCGGCACCCCCTGGGCGGATGGGCTCCTGTACAATGGCATCCCGATTCCGAGCGGGTCGGTGCAGGTATCGTCCAACGGGGCGTGGACCAGCGACGGCTCGTACCGAGGCTTCCTCTTGAGCAGCTTGAGCGATCAATCGGTGACCACCTACCGGGTCACGCTCGGCACCAAAGGTTTCTCGCAGACACCGTACGCGAGCTGGTGGCCGACGACGATGCTGCCGCCGGGTCTCGGCTCCTGGCCCCCGGGAGACTTGCTGGTCGACCGCGCGCACGCGGTCTCTTACTTCGTGTGGTCCGCCAAGCACAAGCTTTGGAAGGTTCCGGAGATCGTCGGCGGGCCCGTGGAGAATGCGTTCTTGCCGAGCACGGCCAGCGGGCGCTTGGTCGGGTTCACGGCCGACGGAAATCATCTACTGCTCGCCGGCGCCGCTACGCTGCAACGCTGTGCGTACCCCGCACCCTCCGATTGCACGTTCGCACCGATGGCCGG
The DNA here is from genome assembly GCA_043741435.1 of Myxococcales bacterium. GTDB lineage: Bacteria > Myxococcota_A > Polyangia > Palsa-1104 > Palsa-1104 > JBDTCO01. The sequence goes on along the minus strand of JAYUBF010000313.1, from coordinate 12,694 downwards.
CTTCGTCGCCGGCGATCAGCTCGACTCACCTCTTTGGATCTCGCCGGTAACGAACGATGTGCTGCGCATGTCGGCCAGGAACCCCACGACGTTCACGCAGCGCGCGTACGCAACGAGCGACAGCGGCGCGACGTTGACGGAGGTGCCGCTGCCAGTGGGCGCGACGGGCGACATGCTCATCGTGGCACCGAACGATGCGGACACGATGGCGGTCGAGCTCTCCCCGACCAACGGCCTGGAGCTAGTCGCGGTCACCCACGATCGCGGCGTGACGTGGAAGACGACGCCACTACCCGAGACACCGACGGGTGGCGTCGTGCTCGTCTACGACGCTGCGGGCACACTGTTTCTGTTGCGAAATCTGCAGCTGTTCTCGCTTCCCGCTTTCTGATGGCTCCCGAGCACGGTCGCCTGGCGACTGAAGTCATCGCCGGAGGTGGGCGCACGATTGCCTGGCAAGGCGATCCAATGGCTTGACCTTGGCGTCGCGATTGCTCTCAGGGACGGCATGCACAGACTCTTCCGCCATGCAGGATTGCTCGTTGCGCTCGGCACCGTCGGTTGTTCGCATCCGCCGTCCGCGCTCTTAGATGACGGGTACGTGCCGGTGGCCCTGTCCGAAGGATGGCAAAGCCGATACGGGCGGCAGGGTGGAGACCGGCTATCGCGCGACCGGCCAGCTGCGCGCGAATGGTGGCGCGTTCTGCTCGGCCACGCTGATCTTGCCGAATGCGATCGTGACCGCGGCGCACTGTCTGAAACCTATCCTCGATGGATCGATCTTCGACGATTACGCGCAGGCCAGCTCGAACAACGTTGTCGCAGACATGGGGTCCCTCTACGACGGTGGCGCACCGGCCGACCGCGGGAGTGCGCCGGTCGACGCTGCGATTGCCGGTGACGTGTACGACTTTGCAAAACCCGCGGACCTCGGTCGACGGTCCAGCATCGCCACGTTCGCGCTCGATTCGCTGACGTCTCCCACGCAAGAGATCGAGCTCGACGTCACGGCTTCGGCCTACGACCCGCGGTACGTCGACGTGGACGACTGGTCCAAGGTCGAAGACGCGCAGCACGATATCGCCATCATCTTCCTCAAGGTGCCGATCGTAGGCGTCAAACCCGCCGTGATCGTGCGGCCCGACAGCACGCTTGCCAACCCGTGCTCGTATCGGTCGATCGGCTACGGCACCACCTCCATCGAGAGCGATGCGCAAGAGCGAAGGAGCGCGATCAAGTGCTACGAGCAAACGACGGCGGACGACAGCGACATCCTGGTGTCCTCACCCACGGGCGCCACTTGTTTCGGCGACAGCGGAGGCGCGCTGGCGTTCGCAGGAGACGACGAGCCCATGCACCTCGTCGGTGTCACTTCTCGCGGCAGCAAGGAGGAAGCAAGTGACCCCTGCTTCTTCGGCGCTCGCAGCTGGTACACCGGCGCGTACGCGCATCGTGCCTTCATCGGCGCGACGCTCGAGCGCTTCTCGCGTTGAGCGCATCGGCGAGGCACCCCCAAAGGGGTCTCACGAAGGAGACGCCTTTTTCGTTCGTACTGAAGCGAAGTCGCGAGCGGTAACTAGCCCTGGTACTGGCGCGCGTCCTTGTCGACGCCGGTGAAAGCGACGCCACCCTTCCAGTTGCCGGCCTCGACGGGCTTTCTGTCCACGTCGTTGTCGGCCTTGCGGATCGCCTCGTACTCGGCGAAGGAGTACTTGCGGCGCGTCTTGAGCGGCGCGTCGATGGCGAGCTGCTTCGTGAAGGTAGCCGCGCCGGAAACGATGGTGCCGGCGAAGAACTCGGCGGTGCAGCCCGAGCCGTAGCTGAAGAACGTGACGCGCTGACCTTCGAGCTTGTCGGCCTCGGCGTTCATCATCGAGGCGAACGCGAGGTAGAGCGATCCGGTGTAGATGTTGCCGACCTGGCCCGGTAGATCGAGCGAGCGCGCGACCTCGGTCTCGTAGCACTCGTCGGCCTCCGCCTCGGTCTTGCCCTCGAGGGACATGACCTGGCGGTGCGCCTTCTTCGCCATCTTGCCGTAGGGCACGTGATAGAGGCGACGCGCGACGGGGAGGTGGGTGGTGTTCAGCTCCTGGTTGACGGCCTTCCACGACGAGTACGCGCCGGTGATCGCATCGAGATAACACTGCACCGACAGCTTGCCGTCGACGAAGGCTTCCTTCGAGTACAGCGGACGCCAGAAGTCGTTCACGTCCTGCGTGTACGAGCCCGTGGCGCCGACTTCGAACGCGACCATGCGCGGGCTCTCGGAGATGATCATGGCGACGGCGCCCGCGCCTTGCGTGGGCTCACCGGCCGAGGCGAGCCCGTAGCGCGCAATATCGGTGCAGATGACGAGCGCTTTGCGACCACGCGCGGAGCCCGACGCGATCCAGTCGATCGCATTCAGGAGGCCGGCGGTGCCGCCGAAGCAGGCGTGCTTCGTCTCGAAGGAACGGCAGTTCTGCGGGAGCTCACAGAGGCGGTGGACCCAGGCCGCGATGGGCTTCGAGTGATCGACCGCGGTCTCCGTTCCGACGATGCACATGCCGATGGTGGAGGGATCGACGCCGGAGAGCTTCAGCACGCGGCGCGCGGCGTTGGTGGCCAGCGCGACCGGATCTTCGTGCGCCTTCGCGACGGACATCTGCCGAACACCGAGACCATCGACGTACTTGCCGGCGGGGACCCCGCGTACTTCTGCGAGCTCCGCGAGCTCGAGGTAGCCTTCGGGAACTGCGAGGGCGATTGCGTCGATTCCGATCGAGCGGCTGGTCATTCGGTTTCCTTTCGAAGAGTTGGCGTACTCGCTACTCGCAAGCCAGGTGCCACTAGCGTGGCTGGTGATTTCCGACACTTGGCGTTTGCGTAGCGCGCGCACGAGCGACTTCGCACATGCCGTCGAGCGATATCGCTTGTTGCAAGATCTCTCATTGGCGAGCCCTCGCACCTTCAATCCGAAGATCCATTTGCGCAAGAAATCTGCTCGCGCGAACGAGGTATGCTCCGCCGCATGCCTGCCAAGAAGACCGATGCTGGAACGCCCGAGAACCCGTGGAAGCTCAAGACCCCGCCCGGAAGCTCGGAGTTCGAGGCGTATCGCGATGAATCGCTCGACCCACCCGCGCTCGTGGTCAAGGTCGGAAAGACCGAGCTGCGCTACCACCTGTCGTGCATCGAGGACCTGCACGCGATGCTGATGAAGAAGGTAGACTGGGTTCCACTCGGTGGCTCGGACGAGCAAAAGCCCGTGACCGACGGCACCGTCGAAGCGTGGGCTCGTTCGCCGAAGAATCCGGTGAAGGGTTGGTACGGGCTCAAGAAGGGCCTCCGCGGGCGCTTCGGCGTGTACGTACCACCGGTGCTCGAGATGCTCGGGCTGGCCGAGGTGGAGCACAACCCGAAGAACAACCGCATGCGCGCGAAGTAGCGCGTGCCAGTCAACGAAAACGCGCAGCAGATCGAATACTGGAACGGCACCACCGGTGAGCGCTGGATGCGCTATCAGCACGCGCTCGATCGCACGCTCGGCCCGCTCGGTGAAGTCGCGCTCCAGGCGGCGCACATCGTGCCCGGCGCGCGTGTGCTCGACGTGGGCTGCGGTTGTGGCGACACGGTACTCGCGCTCGCTGATCGGGTGGGTCCGCACGGCTGGGTGACCGGCGTCGACGTCTCGGAGCCGATGCTGGCGCGGGCGCGAGAACGCATCGCGACGCGCGCGCCAGGGAGCGCCGTGATCGAGCTGCAGCTCGGTGACGCGGCCGGCGCCGCGCTGCCCTACGATCTCGACCTGATCTTCTCGCGCTTCGGTGTGATGTTCTTCGCCGACCCGAAAGCGGCGTTCCTGCATCTAGCGCAGTTCGCGCGCCCCGGCGCCGACCTGGCCTTCGTGTGCTGGCAGCGCTTCGAGAACAACCCCTGGGCGCACGTTCCCGTGCAGGCGATGAAGCCGTTCCTCTCGGCTGATCCGCCGTCGCCGCCGGGTGCGCCAGGCCCATTCGCTTTCGCCGACGCAGATCATCTCCGCGCCATCCTCGAGCCACGCTTCGCGGACGTAAACATCGAGCCGCACGAGGCGCGCCTCGTGTGGACGCCACCGTCGATCGAAGAGGCGATCGACTTCTTCACCAACATCGGTCCCAGCGCGCGGCCTCTACGGGAAGCCACGCCAGAAGCGCGGACGCGGGCGCTCGCGGCACTGGCCGATGCCCTGCGTCCGCACCTCACACCCGACGGTCTCGTGCTGGGCACGGCGGTCTGGATCGTCACCGCACGGTGCTGACGGCTGGCGCGTCAGTAGCGCGAGGCGAGCGGAACGTAGCGACGCACGCGCACCACCAGGGAGGCCGCGCCCACATCCGCGGCGACCGCCATGAGGTGCACGGACGAGATTCGCACCGAGCGAAATTGCCAGCGCGCAGCGTCATCGACCAGACGCGGATCGAACGCGATGCGAAGATCGTTCTCCACCTCGAATGCAAACTGATCGAGCGGAATGGCGAGGCCGAGGGAGCGCGCCTTGATGTAGCTCTCCTTGAGCGTCCAGTACGTGAAGAACCGCTCGCGTTGCTCGTCGAGCGGGAGCGCGCGCAACGCCTGCACCTCCGAAGGGGCGAAGAAGCGATCGGCGATCTCCACGGTCTCACCTACGCGCTCTACCGCCTCGACGTCGATGCCGATCTCCCGGTGGCGGCTCACCGCGCACACCACCATCCCCGCGGTGTTGGAGAGATTGAACGAGAGCGCGCTCGACGGATGCACGATGTGCGGCCGGCCGTGCGAGCCGGCGGCGAAGCGCCAGTCCTGTCTAGCCACCGCCTCGTACTCCGAGAGCACGCAACGCACCAAAGCGCGGGTCGCGCGAAACTGTAGCCGATCTTTCTCGAAGTGGTAGCGCTGGCAGCGACCGCGCTCTTCCGCGCTCATCAGCTGCTCTTGCGCTGCGAGCAGTGACGGGTCGGTGACCTCGTCGTACGCGTACGCCCACACGTCGACGATCGCACTCGTCGTGGCCAGGGTTTCGGCCACGACGATGGGCGGGAGATCGTCTAGGTGTTGAGCCATCCGTAGTTGGGCTTGCGCTCGAACGCGTGCGTCGCGTCGATGGTGCGCACGGTGCCCGACTTCGACCGCATGACCACGGACTGCGTGCTGGCGCCTCCGGGGAACAGCCCAACGCCCTTCAAGAATGCACCGTCGGTGACGCCGGTCGCAGCGAACAACACGTCGCCTTGCGCGAGCTCCTCGGTCTTGTAGATCTTGGCGTGGTCCTTGACGCCCATCTTCTCTGCGCGTCGGCGCTCGTCCTCGTTGCGGTAGCGGAGGCGGCCTTGCATCTCGCCGCCGGTGCAACGAAGCGCGGCAGCCGCGAGCACGCCTTCCGGCGCGCCGCCCGTGCCGAACAAAATGTCGATGCCCGACGGCGTGCAGGTGGCGATGGCCGCCGACACGTCCCCGTCGGTGATGAGGCGGATACGCGTGCCGGCCTTGCGCACCTCGGCGATGAGCTGCTCGTGGCGCGGACGATCGAGGATGATCGCGGTGAGCTCCTCGACCTTGCAGCGCTTGGCCTCGGCGAGCGCGGCCAGGTTCTGCGTCGGCGTCTTGTCGAGATCTATGACGCCGCGGCCCGCGGGACCCACGGCGATCTTCTCCATGTACGTGTCCGGCGCGTTGAGGAACTTCCCGTCGTCGGCGAACGCCATCACCGCGATGGAGCCTGCGGAGCCGGTCGCGCACAAGTTGGTGCCCTCGAGCGGATCGACAGCGATGTCCACCTTCTCACCGCGCTCTCCGTCGGCCCAGCCGGCGCCGACTTGCTCGCCGATGTAGAGCATCGGTGCCTCGTCGCGCTCGCCCTCGCCGATCACGATCGTTCCGCGAATGTTCAGCAGGTCGAACGCGCGGCGCATGGCGTCGACGGCAGCTTGGTCGGCGCTGTTCGCGTCGCCTAGCCCCATCCAGCGCGCGCACGACAACGCCGCGGCCTCCGTCACACGCACCATCTCCAGACCCAGGTTTCGATCATCCATCGCGTCCAGTCTCCTTCATCGAATCCATTCCCAAGAGCGAAAGCACGTGGGGGGGAAAGCGCTGCACCTTGCCTTCCAAGTTGGTGCATGCATGACGCGTCCACCCTTCGGCCAGGAGCACGCGATCGGTCTTGCGGTAGAGCGCATAGCTGAACGTGAGGGAAGCTGCAGAACCTCGTGTGGGCGCTGCAGCGACGATGATGAGGTCATCGTAGCGTGCCGGTACCCGATAGCGGACATGCGCCTCGACCAGCGGCAGCATGATGCCCGACTTCTCCACGTCGCGGTACGCGTAGCCGCGGTCGCGGATCCACTCGGCGCGACCGACCTCGAACCAGCGCAGGTAGTGCACGTTGTTCACGATGCCCATCTGGTCGGTGTCGACGTACAGCACGCGCACTTCGGCAACGTCTTTGAGCGTGCTCGGATCGGTCGCTGCGCGAAGCATCGGCTGCACGCTACCCGTCGCGCACAGCAGGCGTCAAACCGTTGTACGATTGAGCCCCTGTCTCTTGCGTCCCGCGTTCCTACAACCCCTGGGGGATCCTCTCATCCGCCGTCTCTTGGTCGGCGGCGCGATCTCCGCATACGGTGACGCGCTCCAGGGTGCCGCGCAGGCGTGGACCGTGGTGCAGCTGACCCACTCACCGAAGGGCGTCGGCCAGTTCGCGCTCGCCTGGCTGGCGCCGCGCGCCATCTCCGCGCTCATCGCCGGCACGATCGTCGATCGCCACCAGCGCTCCGTCATCCTGAAGCTCGCGGTGGGCTGGTCGGCCATCTTGTCGACCGTGTTGTTCGCGTTCGCGCTGTTCCAGTCGCTCACGTTCTCCGTTCTGTTGTTGCTGTCGCTCGGTCTTTCGTTCGCGCAACCGTTCGAGGTGAACGCGCGCAACTCGCTGATCTCGTCGCTGGTGCCGCGCGAGGGGCTGCCGGGCGTGATCTCGCGCACCTTCGTGCTCATGTACGCTGCCGAGCTGCTGGGCCTCGTCTCCGGTGGGCTGTTGCTGCACAGCGTGGGCCTCGTCGGCTGCGTGGCGCTCAACCTCGTGACGTACGTCGGGTATCTCACCCTGGTGCGCCCCATCGTCTCGCCTCCCGTCCCGACCACTGGGGCGTCGGCGTGGCAGTCGTTCACCGAAGGCAGTCGGTTCGTGACCCAGCGCCCGAGCGCGCTGGTCCCGCTCCTCGTGAGCGCGCTGTTCGCGGTCCTGGGCTTCCACTTCGATCGCACCTGCCTGGCGCTCTTCGCCGTCGAGGAGCTGGGCGCGTCGGCACGGTTGTACGGGGTCCTCCTGGCGATGGCGCCACTCGGCGCCGTGGTGTGCTTGGCCGCCATGAGCAGCCGCTCGCGTGCGCTGTGGCGACGCGTCGTCGTCACGTTGGTGTTCCTCGCTGCAGGCCTCGCGCTCCTCGCGCTCTGTACGAAACCGCGGTGGGCCGCCCTCCTGCTGTTCGTGATCGGCGGCGCGCGCGCGGTGCACTACAACTCCATCGCCACCATGTTACAGCTCGACGTGCCCGATTCGCTGCGTGGGCGCATCTTCGCGTTCTACAGCCTGTCCACCGGACTCTTCGGCGTCGGCGGTGCGATCATGACGACCCTCGCGCCGTGGCTCGGCTTCCTGCTGGGTTGGCACGTGCTCGGCACCGCCGATCTACACGGCTTGCGCGCCGCGATGCTATGCGCCGCCCTGGCCGTGGTCGTCGGCGCTTCCTTCAGCGTGGGGCCTCTCCGGCGCAACGCCGTACTCGACGACCGACTCAGCGTGGAGCCGAGGTAGGCCTCATACGCGGGGTCACCCGTCCCCATCCAAACCGGAACATCCAACCTATTCCAGATACTTGCGCCACCGCGACGCGGCACGCCAGGTGCACTCCCCGGCGCGTGCGTTTGCTCCACCTCACCGTCGTCGCGGCCATCGGGGTGGCTATCGTTGCCACCGGTGTGAGCGCGCGCGCCGAAGAATCGGTCATGGACTCGCTGGAGGGTGGTCATCGCGCCACCTTTCACACCACGGGCGACAGCTCCTATCGCGCGCGCCACAAGAACATCGCCGATGCCGACGTGATCCTGGTGAAGGCCTACGCCATTCTCGATGACGAGACCGGACGCGCGGAGATCGCCGCGCTCGCGGCGCGCGCAGGGGCCGGCGCCAAGGTGTTCGTGCAGTACGACGCGAAGGGCACCGCGCACTCGGTGCCGAGCCTCATCGGGCTCGCATTTCGCGACGAAGGTCATGTGCCAAAACATCTGCAGCCGCTCGTCGAGGCCGGTGCCGTGGTGGTCGCGACCAACACGCCGAAGATCGGCAGCGTGTTTCGCAGGCGCGATCACGACAAGCTCATCATCACGTGGAAAGCGGGCCAGCCCGTGCGCGTGATCATGGGTGGCATGAACATCGGCAATCCGTACGCGTGGAGTGGTCCGTGGCGGAGGCGCGCGCAGAAGGCGCAGATCGCCTTCCGCGATACCGACGTCGAGATCTCCGGTCCGAAGACCAAGGCCATCATCGAGAGCTTCATCACGGCCGCCGAGCGCGCTGGATCGACGACGGTGACCGCGCTCCGCTCCGCGGTGGAGCCCATCCGCCGCGCGGACGACGCGTTCCGCTCGAAGGCGTCGGGGCACGGCGTGCAGCTCGCGTTCTTGCGCAGCGATCCTCGGGACGAGAACGACCGCGGCAAGATCGAGCGAGCGTACGTGGACCTCATCGGCAAGACGCCGAGCGGCGAGACGATAACCATCTCGAACGGCTACTTCGTGCCGACCAAACCGATCCGTGACGCGATGATCGCGGCCGGCCAGCGTGGCGTAAAATTCCACCTGGTGGTGAATTCGATGGACGTCTCGGAGAAGGCGGCGCAGTACACCGCGTCGGCGTTTCGCGATTGTCTGCGCGGTCTGTACAAGAAGATCCCCGCCGAGCAGATCAGGGTCACCGAGTGGGACGGCAACCCCGACCGCAACGAGGGCGCCATTCACCAGAAGATCGCCAAGTTCGGCGATGGCCCCCATGCGCCGGTCATCGCCGGCTCCGCCAACCTCGACGACCTCGCGGTGCGCGAGAACTCCGAGACCGTGGTCGTGATGCAGCACCCACGGCTCGCGGCGCAGTTCGACGCGATCATCGCGCGACAGCTACGCGAAGGCGTGACGCGCCGGCTCGATCCCCATGCGCTTCGACGAGACTCCTTCGTACAGAAGGCGAAGAGCAAGTGGCTCAACCGCGCCTTGCCACGCTTCCTCTAGTCTCCTTTGCGCAAGACCGCGCCGCAGCCCGGACAACGCGCGGCGCGCGACGGAGATCCACAGCCGGGGCAGCGCACGGGCTCGGGCTCGTCCTGTCGACGGCGTCGCGCCGCGCTCGATCCGATCATCGTCTCGCGACCGGTGTTCGAAGCTGCTGATCGCACTCGCTGAGGCTCCGCAGTGGCCGGTGCCGACGGCTGAGCAGCAGCTCCGAGCGGCTCACCGCAAGAGAGGCACAGCTCCGCCTCCGCGTCGACCTCTGCAGCACAGGAAGGGCAAGCAGGCATTCCGGCACTGTACCGCATGTCGCGAGCGCAGCCGGTGCTAGCATGCCCGCGATGAAACGCTCTGTGGGTCTTCTGTTGGCGTCCGTGTGGGTTCTCGGGCTGTGTGTCCTCGACGAGCCGGCACACGCCGAAGTGGAACGCACCGTGTTGCCGTACCAGCAATTCACGCTGGCGAACGGGCTGAAGGTGTTGGTGCACGAGGACCACACAGTTCCGCTCGTGGCGATCGAGGTTTTTTATCACGTGGGCAGCAAAGACGAAGCGCCGGGCAAGACCGGCTTCGCCCACCTGTTCGAGCACCTCATGTTCAAGGGCTCGCGCAACGTTGCCGATGGCGAGCACTTCAAAGCGGTGCTGGAAGCGGGCGGGACCTGCAACGCGTCGACGAACCACGATCGCACCAACTACTATGAGGTGCTCCCGTCGAGCTTCTTGTCTCGCGGCTTGTTCCTCGAGGCCGACCGCATGGCGCACCTGCTCGACGGCATGACGCAAGCCGCGCTCGACAATCAGCGAGACGTCGTCCGCAACGAGCGCCGGCAGAACTACGAGAATCGCCCGTACGGGAGCTCCGTGCGCGCGCTGTACGAAGCCCTCTATCCACCGGAGCATCCGTACCACTGGCTGACGATCGGAGATCACGCCGACCTCGAGCGCGCGTCCCTCGACGACGTGCGCAACTTCTTCCGCGCCCACTATCGTCCGGGCAACGCGACGCTCGCGATCGCCGGCGACGTGGATCTGCCGACGACGACGAAGCTGGTCGAAGAATACTTCGGCAAGATCGCCAGCGATCCGAAGCACCCGGATCATCCGGCGTCGAGCCAGCGGACCGATCGTCCACCGGCACGTGCGGTGGCGCGCCTCGCTGCCGACAAGCACATCGAGATCACCGACGCCGTGTCGCTCGAGCGCGTGACCCTGGCGTGGCCGAGCCCAGCCGCGTTCCAACCGGGCGATGCCGATCTCGATCTACTGATGTCGATTCTGGGCCCGAGCGCAGGTCGTCTCCACCGTCGCTTGGTGCACGAGGCTCAGCTCGCGCAAAACGTGTCGGTCGGACAGGCGTCCGGGCTGCTCGGTAGCCACTTCGAGATCACCATCACCGTCAAGCCGGGCCACACGGTGGGGGAAGTGGTGGGCATCGTCGACGAAGAGCTCGCCAAGATCGCCGACGGGCGCGCGCCCATTACCGCGTCCGAGCTCGAGGAGGCGAAGACGCGCACGGAGTCCGACGTGTACTACGACCTCATGGCGCTCGGGGGCAACCACGGTGGACGAACCGGGCGACTCCTCTATTACGACTACCTCGCGTGGGACCCTGCCTACCTGCACCGCGATCTGGCTCGCTATCGTGACGCGTCGATCTCCTCGGTCCAAAAGGCGTTGCGCGAGCTTGGCAAGAACCGGGTCCTGCTCGTCGTGTCGCCCAAAAAGACGGTGGAGGTGTCGCGATGAGGCGCCTCGGCCTCCTCGCGCTCGTCGCAACGCTGGGTTGTGGTCACACGCGACCGGCCGATCCGAAGTCGGCACCTTCGCCCCGGCCGGCCGCACCCATGCGCTCGTCGGTACCGGTCGCCGACGCGCCCCTGCCGACGACCCCCGCTTCGAAGGATCATGCGATCCCGGAGGAAGATGCGCCGCGTCCCTTCACCCCGCCCGTGCCGCAGCGCGCGCGTCTCGCGAACGGCATGGACGTGTTGCTGGTGAAACGCACCAACCTGCCGATCGTCAGCTTCACGATGGTGTGGCCGAGCGGCGCCGCCGACGATCCCCCGCAGCGCGCCGGGATGGCCGCGCTCACGTCGTCGCTCATCACCGAGGGTGCGGGCTCCCGCTCGGCGCTCGAGCTCGCGGCGGAGGTGCAGCGCCTCGGTGCGCGCCTCTCCGCGTTCTCCACGTGGGATGCCACGACCGTCTCGCTGACGACGCTGCAAAAGGTGATCGACCCCGCGCTCGGTATCCTGGCCGACGTCGTGTTGCGCCCGCACCTCGCCGCCGCCGACCTCGAGCGCATCCGCTCGGAGTCGCGCACGATGCTGCTGCAAGCGAATGATCAAGCGGCGACGCAAGCCCAGCTCGCTGGTGCGCGCGCTCTCTACGGCGACAACAGTCGTTACGGGTCGCTCGTTACGGGGAGTCCGGTCGGGCTGACGGCCATCAAGCGCGATGAAGTGGTGGCGTGGCACCGCGATCGGCTGAGCGTTCGTCGTGCCACGCTCGTTGCGGTCGGAGACATCGATATGCCGGCGTTGCGCGCCAAGCTCGAGCAGCTGTTCCCGGCGGCCGGCAAGGCCACGCACCAGCTGCCGCCAGCGAAGGCGGTCCCGGCGATCCGCGCCGATCGCGCCGTGTTGCTCGTCGATCGGCCAGGCGCAGCGCAGACGGAGATGCGCGCGTACGCGCCGGGCCCGACGCGCCTCACCGCGGACTACTTCCCACTGCTGGTGATGAACACGATCTTCGGTGGGAACTTCTCGAGCTGGCTCAACGCCAAGCTGCGCGAGGAGAAGGGCTACACCTACGGCGCGCGGTCGGACTTCGCGTTCCGCCGCAACGGAGGCCCGTTCACGGCCGGCGCGCCGGTGAAGACGGCCGTGACCCGACCGGCGCTGGTGGATCTGCTCGCCCAGCTCGAGCGTCTCGAGCGCGGCGAGATGGTCGAGGTCGAGCTGCGCATCGCCAAGCAGCAGCTGCAGCGCTCGATGGCGCGCTACTTCGACACCGCACCGGAGGTGGCGCAGGCGCTCGCGGGTTTGGTCGTGTACGGCCTCCCCGACGAGTACTACGCGACGTACGCCGACAAGGTCCAGCGCGTGACACTGGCGGATCTCTCGCGCGTCGCGCACAAGCTGCGCGCGGGCAAGATGTCGCTGGTCTTCGTCGGCGACGAGAAGGTCATCGGCCAGGACATCAAAGAGGTCCTCGGCACCTACCAGAAGGTCGACGTCTCACCCAAGTAGCGAGCTCCCGGGTGTCGCCGCGGTTGCACAAAGCCTGACCGCGTGCATAATCATACCCAGGACGGTGTATGATTATGGCGTACGCTCTCACCAGCACCGAGGTCGCGGCTTTCACGGGGACCGACGAGGTCCGCGTCCGCAAGGAAGTCGAGAACGGGCTCTTCG
>JAYUBF010000312.1:0-10431 GCA_043741435.1 Myxococcales bacterium | reverse complement strand
TCGTTGTCGTTGTCGTTGTCGTTGTCGTTGTCGTTGTCGTTGTCGTTGTCGTTGTCGTTGTCGTTGTCGTTGTCGTTGTCGTTGTCGTTGTCGGCGACGGCGACGGCGACGGCGACGGCGACGGCGACGGCGATGGCGACGGCGACGGCGATGGCGACGGCGACGGCGATGGCGACGGCGACGAACCGCAACCGTCTGAGCCGCGCACCGATAAGCGCTCCATGCTCAGCTTTCAGCGGCTCGACGTGTACCGATGTGCCATCGAGTTTCTTTCCCTGTCGATGGAGCTGACGACGCGGCTACCCAAGGGTTACGTTCCTCTGGCCGATCAGTTTCGTCGGGCGGCGATGTCTGTCCCGCTCAACATCGCAGAAGCGGCCGGGCGAACATCCGACGCGGATGCCGCAAGGCACTACGCCATCGCAAGAGGTTCGGCCATGGAATGCGCCGCCATCGTCGATGCCCTTGCACTCCTATCGGTCATGACCGAGGGCGAACTCCGCAAGTCGTCCGATTTGCTCGCCCGAATGGTCGCCATGCTGACCAAGCTTTGCCGATAAAATTGAAAAATGCCGTCGCCGTCGCCGTCGCCGACAAGGTCAACGATCACGTTCCGCAGTGGGATTCATGGCACCGATATCCAGGGTCAATAGACACCTCCCCATGGTGCGCAGACCCGGGGGGGGTGAACGACTACTGCGAAGGCTGGGATAAAGAGCAAGGCAGCACGATGGCCGAGTACCTGATCTGCATCGACGACTGCCGCATGGAGTCCAAATTTCCGGAGAAGAGCTCCGGATGGACCTGCGGTGCGAAGGTACCGACATGCGTCGCACTTGCTGCCTGTCAGCCCGGCACGCCCGGTCTGCCCGAGATCGAACGCATGCGGCAGTGATCGGGTGCTCCGCGCCGAGGCATTCCCGGCGCGGAGCACCCGAAGCAGCGGCTAGTAGCGGTACGAGTCGGGCTTGTACGGGCCCTGCTTCTTCACGCCGATGTACGCGGCCTGCTCGTCCGTGAGCTCGGTGAGCACGGCGTTTAGCGTCTTCAGCTGGAGGCGCGCCACCTTCTCGTCGAGGAACTTCGACAGCACATAGACCTGCCCGACCTTGTACTCGGTGCTCTTCGTGAAGAGCTCGATCTGCGCGAGGGTCTGGTTGGCGAACGACGAAGACATCACGTAGCTCGGGTGACCGGTGGCGCACCCCAGGTTCACGAGACGGCCCTTGGCGAGAAGGATGATGCGCTTGTTGTCGGGGAAGATGACGTGGTCGACTTGCGGCTTGACCTCTTCCCACTTGTACTTCTCGAGACTGGCAACATCGATCTCGTTGTCGAAGTGACCAATGTTGCAGACGATGGCGTTGTTCTTCATCTTCGCCATGTGCTTGTGCGTGATGACGTCCTTGTTGCCCGTCGTGGTCACGAAGATGTCGGCGTGCTCGCACGCGTAGTCCATCGTGACGACCCGGTAGCCCTCCATGGCGGCCTGTAGCGCGTTGATCGGATCGATCTCGGTGACCCACACCTGCGCCGACAGCGAGCGCAGCGCTTGCGCCGAGCCCTTGCCGACGTCGCCGTAGCCAGCGATGCAAGCGACCTTGCCGGCGATCATCACATCGGTGGCGCGCTTGATGCCGTCGAGGAGCGACTCACGGCAGCCGTAGAGGTTGTCGAACTTGCTCTTGGTGACCGAGTCGTTGACGTTGATGGCGCGGAAGAGGAGCGTGCCCTTCTCGCTCATCTCCTTGAGGCGGTGCACGCCGGTGGTGGTCTCTTCGGTGACGCCGATGATCTCGGCGCTCTTGCGCGTGTACCAGGTGGAGTCGATCGCGAGCTTCGCCTTGATCGACGCGTAGAGGCAGCGCTCTTCCTCGCTCTTCGGATCGTCGAGCAGCGACGCGTCCTTCTCCGCGCGCTGGCCGAGGTGCATGAGCAACGTGGCGTCGCCGCCGTCGTCGAGGATCATGTTCGGGCCTTCGCCCTTTTCACCCTTGCCCGCGAACTCGAAGATGCGGTGGGTGTAGTCCCAGTACTCGGCGAGCGACTCGCCCTTCACGGCAAACACGGGCGTGCCGTTCGCGGCGATGGCAGCAGCAGCGTGATCCTGCGTCGAGAAGATGTTGCACGACGCCCAACGGACCTTGGCGCCGAGCGCCTCGAGCGTCTCGATGAGCACGGCGGTCTGGATGGTCATATGGAGCGAGCCCGTGATGCGCGCGCCCTTGAGCGGCTGGCTCTTCGCGAACTCTTCGCGGATCGCCATGAGGCCGGGCATCTCGACCTCGGCGATGCGGATCTCGCGCTTGCCCCAAGCGGCGAGCGAGAGGTCGGTGATGACGTAATCGTGCTGGGCTTGGGTCTTGAGTGCGGTGCTCATCGGGCTGGCTCCTTACGAAGGTGAGCCAGCCGAGTCGCCATCCAGCGCACGCAGCAGCCCACCGTGATTTCGGTGGGCGCGGTTGTGTCACTGTGCCTCCGAGCCTGGCCGTCTCGAACTCGAGCCGGTCGCAGCGCCCCTCGGAGCCGGATCAGAGTCTAATCGGAGGGCGTTTGCGCCGCAACCGGCAACAGCGCCTTCACGTCTGCCGAAATGCGCGCGCCATCGCCCGACCCACAGCCTAGATTAATGACTAAAATAAATCTATTGCCATGCCGTAGCGCTTTTGTCGCGAGCCCGAGACGGCTTACATTTCTCAGTCATGAAACGCCTCTCCATCGACGTGTGGTCCGACATCGCTTGCCCCTGGTGCTACGTGGGCAAGCGCAGTCTCGAGGCTGCGCTCGCGCAGTTCCCACATCGCGATCGCGTCGACCTCACCTGGCGAGCGTTCGAGCTCGATCCAGCGGCCCCGAAGCGACGTGACTCCAACGTGTCCCCAGCACAACGCCTGGCGAGCAAGTACGGCATGCCCGTGGAGCAAGCGAAGGCGCGCATGGATCAGCTCATCGCGACCGCGACCGGCGACGGCCTCGACCTCAAGCTGCACGATGTGCGCTCGGGGAACACATTCGACGCGCACCGTCTCGTCCACCTCGCACACGCGCACGGAAAAGGCGACGCGGCGAAGGAGCGGCTCTTCAAGGCGTACATGACCGATGGCGAGAACGTGGGCGACCACGAGGTGCTGCTGCGGATCGCCGGAGAGCTCGGCCTACCCGAGACCGAAGTGCGCGAGATGCTCGCGGGCAGCGCATACACCGATGCGGTGCGCGCCGACGAAGCGGAAGCCCAGGCGCTCGGCATCCGCGGCGTGCCCTGCTTCGTCGTGGACCGTCGCCTCGGCGTATCGGGCGCACAGCCGGCGGAGAATCTGCTCGAGGTGCTCACCCAGGCATGGAACGAGCTCCCAGAAACGGCAGAGCCCCAAGGCGAGGTGTGCGGCCCCGATGGCTGTGCGTGAGCTAACGGGGCTTGCGCAGGGCTTCTTCGATCGCGCGCTCGAAGACCGGGTGGCCCTTGAACAGCGCGCGGCCGATCTCTCTGCTTACGTCTGTCGTCCGGCTGTCGATGATGTGCTCGATGGTTCGCGTGACTGCATTTCGCTCGACGAGAGCCTGGAGGACGAGAATGCGGTCGTCTCCGTCGGTGGAAGCGACCCACACGTAGGGCCTGCTCTGTGGCGTCAGGGGCGGCACGTTGCGAGCGAACCAGTGCGGTGAATGCTTCGCGACGAGCTCGACGTATTGATCCTTCGGGCTCGCGTGGTGCTCACGCAGCGCGAGGTCAATCGTCCTCACGTCCTCGGGCTTTGCGGCGAGCAGCGCGTCCAATAGCGCGTACGCAGCACTGTCGATGCGCGCGCGATCTTCGGGCCTGAAGAGTCGAGCGATTCGTTCGGGCGCATCGGTCGCGTGTTGAAAGGGACCGCTGCGCGCACCTTTGACTTCCTCGGCAATGCCACGCTCGAGGAGCGTCATCGTCGCCTCCGCCATGGATTGCCCCAGCGCGGTCCTCTTCAGCTCGTCGTACAGCATGGGGATGAGGCAATCGGGACCCATGTAGTCGTACTTGGGATTGCGGCCCAGCGTGTAGCCCATGAAGCCTTTGGCCGCATCGCGCATGAACGCGAGCCAGTCGCGGGGCTCGTAGAACGTTTCGCCGCTGCTCAGCTGCAGCTGCTGCTCACTCACGAGGCCCTCCGCCGGGAACGAACTGAACTTCCGACACTGCAGCCAAGGGAACCGGGCCGACGACGACTTCTCGGACACTCTTTTGACCAACCTGCGTTGGCGCGGTGCGACCGACGTGCTCTTTACGTGCCGGATTAAGCCTTCCCGCCGGTGAGAGCGTCAGGTCGATCGCAGTGGGTCTGGCCGCACCATTCGCGATCGCGACCTCCAGTGGCAAATCGAGCAGGAGATAGCCGTGTGCGTACTCCGGTCCGACCGCAAGCTTTGCCATCATCATTGCGGGTGAGCTCGTCGCATTGCCCGCATCTGCGGCGGAAAAGTACCATCCAGATGACCCCGTGCCGCGGCCTTGCACCAGCGCTCTCGGATTCAAGTCATTGGCCGGGTCGAATCCAATGCGGTGGGCCCGGTAACCCTCGACGAGCAACTCGCCGTGGAACCTCCAATCAAGTTGCGCCCGATCGGGGGGCAGCTTCAGCTCGTGTGCCGCGTGGGCATACCAATCGTCGGTCGTCAGCGAGAAGAGCACCGCCTTCAAGCTCACTGCGCGCTTCAAGCCGCCCATCGACGACAGCTCCGCCGCATTCGGACGAGCGCCCTGGCGTAGAAACCTACCGGGCTCGGCATGCGCCACCTTCATCAGCTCGTCGTGCAGGGCTTGCGGCGGGAGCTGCTGCGCGCCCACGTGCGCCTTGGCCTGGGTCAGAAAGCGCTCGCGCAGCTCGGGGGTGAGGTGCGCGTCATCGAACAGGTCCGCGAGCCGCTGCATGCCGGCGAGATTTTCCGCCGTCGCTGTCAGCTTGCCGAGATGAGGAAACGCCTGAACCAGCGTTTCGGAACGCCTCCAAATTTCGGCGACCGCATGCTGCTGCGGGCTCGCTGCAACGGCACGACCGTTGCGGACGTGGAGCATGTTGCCGATGCGCTTGCCGAGCGCTTCGATGCTCTCCGCCGCCGACTCCATCCCTGCCCACGCCGAGAACACCTGGAACGTGCCCTGGATGAGCTCCGACAGCACCGCCTGGTGCGCGTGCTCGACGAGGATGCGGCCCTGGGAGATGGAGCTGCCCGTGGCGACGAAGTGCTCGAGGTCGCGGTTGAGCTCTTGCGACGTCTCGACGCGGCGCTCGAGCATCCGGCCTTCGAGCTGCGGCGCACGCGCCTGCATCTCCATCGGATCCGTCGGCCGATCGAGGATGCGCTCGAACGCGTGGCCGTTCGTCCACATGAGCCACGCACCGCGCCGATAGCCGCCGACCGGGAGCTGTTCGGCCTCGAGCCACTCGGCGATCTCGCCGTTCTCGACCCACACGAAGAAATTCTGCTGCCTCACCAGCACGCCGGCGACGTGGATCGGAAACGGGCCGATGATCGAAGGCCCCTCCTCGAGCCGCATCTGTCCGAGCTCGATGCACTGCGCGTTGCTCAACCCGTCGAAGCAACCGCCGTGACGGAGCTTCACCGAGGACAGCGGTGGCACGCGCTTCACGACGTGCGAGGGTGCCGCGGCGATGCGCTCCGTCGCCGCTCGACCTGCATCTTGCAGCGCCGCGTGGGCACCGCCGCTCGTCTGTTGCGCACCAGGGTGGTGTGCGCTGCAGTGATCGGAACGAGTGTCCGGGATTCTTGCCAGCGCTGCGCCCATTTGCAGGCCTGGTTATCGGGGCCGCGGGTTGCAAGTTGCTCGATGTTCTACGCCGGGCGAGTGAGGCGGCTTGGCAGACCGGTGCAATTTGACGCGACGCCACACCTGCCGAAGTCCGCGTTCCGATGCGAATTCGCCTGGTACCGCGCATGCACTGATCACGTTCAGTCCGTCAGGAGTCCACAGCGACCATGCCCACGCCAGACGACGTGTCCGACTACGAGTACCCCGCCACGCCCATCGAGCGTCGTGACTTCGATCGCACCCCGCGCGCTCGCCGAGCGGTCGTGCGCATGCGGGTGCACCACAACGGTGGCGCCAAGCGTCCTCGCCAGCGTCAGCCCGTCTCGCCGCTCAAGCGCTGACCAGCACGCCTCGCGGTGCGCTATAGCGTTGCGATGGGTGCTTCCGCGTCGTCGAAGAACAATCGACGCTCCGGCCAGCGCAGCGCGGCGAGTGCCTGGTCCCGCGTCGGGTCATCGCCGCGATGCCGCGCGACGTAGCGTCGGCCCACGCTGAAGCTGCCACCAAGCTGCCGGTCATCCGAGCAAGACCTCCGCGTAGCGCAGCCCCGCGACGGTGCGCACGCCATGCCACGAGAGCAGCTCACCATCGACGAGGCGCAGACGCTCGAGCGGGAGTCCCGTCTCCTTCGCCACCTCCGCACGATGACTCTCCGCGAACGGAAACGGCTCCGACGACAACAAGATCAGCTCCGCGTGCGACAGGACCTCCGCGCCTACCTCAGGATATCGTGCTTCGTCCTGCACCACGTTGTCGCCTCCGGCCAGCGTGAGGAGCTGCGAGATGTACGTGTCCCAGCTCGCCGCCATCCACGGCCTTTGCCAGATGAGATAGGCGAACGTCTTCCGCGCTCGCTTGGCGGATTGTCGTCGCACCCGCGCAGCCTCCTCGCCGATGGCCTCCGCGATGGGCACTGCCTCGGCTGTGGCTCCGATCGCGTCGCCGATCTGCACCACCGACTCGGCCGCGCTCGCCAGGTCGCGCGCGAAGGTCGCGAGCACGGGCACGCCTTCGTCGCGCAGCGCTGCCGCGTCTTCTTTGCGGTTCTCTTCTTCGTTCATGAGCACGATGTCGGGCTGCAGCGCCACGATGCGCTCGAGCCGCGGGTTCTTGGTGCCGCCCACCCGCTCCACCGTGTCCACCTCACCATGCGGTTGCACGCAGAACTTGGTGCGGCCCACCAGCTCGTGGCCACGGCCCAGCGCGAACACCGTCTCCGTGAGGCTCGGGCACAACGAGACGATGCGCATGCGCTACTTCTTGCCGCCGAACAGCGACATCAAGTGATCCACGGCCAGCGTCGGGGTCAACGTGCCTTGCAACACCTTGGCCTCGACTTCTGCCAGCGCACCAGCGACGGCCGGATGGGTGCGGAACGCATGTTCGAGGCGTTCCACAACGAGCGTCCACATCCACGCGCGCTGCTGCTCTGCGCGTAGCCGCGCGAGCTCACCCGAGGCCTGCAACGTGGCGCGGTGCGACTCCACTACATTCCACAGCGCGGCGATGCCCTCGCCGGTGATGCCCGCGACCGCGACCGCTGCTGTCGGCCAGCTCGCACGCTTGCGCGGAAGGTACCGCAAGGCGGCACGCAGATCGGCGAGCGCAAGCTGGGCGCGCGCGGCATTGTCACCGTCGCACTTGTTCACCGCGATGGCATCGGCGAGCTCGAGGACACCCTTCTTGATGCCTTGCAGCTCGTCGCCGGCGCCGGAGAGCGCCAGCACCAAGAAGAAGTCCACCATGTCGGCCACGGCCGTCTCGCCCTGGCCGACGCCGACGGTCTCCACGATGATCACGTCGAAGCCCGCAGCCTCGCACAGCAGCATGCTCTCGCGTGTGCGTCGCGCCACGCCCCCTGGTGTGAGGCTGCTCGGCGACGGGCGGATGAACGCCTTCGGATCGAGGGACAACCGCGCCATGCGTGTCTTGTCGCCGAGGATCGAGCCACCCGACAGCGCGCTGCTCGGATCGATCGCGAGCACCGCGACCTGGTGGCCATCCCTCGTGAGCCTTGTGCCGAGCTCGTCGATGAACGTGCTCTTGCCGACCCCCGGCACGCCCGTCACACCCACGCGGCGCGCGGCGTCGGTCCCTGGGGCGAGACGCACCAGCAGGGCTTGCGCCGCTGCCGCATCCGTCGCGTCGCGGCTCTCGACCAGCGTGATCGCTTGCGCGAGCAGCGCGCGATCGGCGGCACGTACGCCGTGCTCCAGCTCGTCCAGCGACGGGCGCCGCCGTCGCGTGCTCACGCTTTGGCTTCCGGCTGCGACTCGAGTTGCGTCTCCAGCTGATCGAGGAGCGCGATGGCCGCGTCGGCAATCACGGTGCCGGGCCCGAAGATCGCGACCGCACCGGCCTGCCGCAACGGCTCGTAGTCGTCGGGCGGGATGACGCCACCGACCACCACCAGAATGTCGCTGCGACCGAGCGCCGCGAGCGCCGCACGAAGCGCCGGCACCAGCGTCAGATGTCCGGCGGCCAGCGAGCTCGCACCGACCACGTGCACGTCGTTCTCGACGGCCGCACGGGCGGTCTCCTCCGGCGTCTGGAACAGCGGCCCGATGTCCACATCGAAACCGAGATCGGCGAACGCGGACGCGATGACCTTCTGGCCGCGATCGTGGCCGTCCTGGCCCATCTTGGCGACGAGGATGCGCGGCCGGCGGCCCTCACGAGCCAGGAAGCCCGCGGTGCGCGCGCGGACTCCGGCGATGGCGGTGGACTGCTCTCCCACCTCTCCACTGTACACGCCGGCGATGGACCGGATCTCGGCACGGTGCCGACCCCACACCTGCTCGAGCGCAAGAGAGATCTCGCCGACGGTCGCCCGTGCCCGGGCCGCCACGACCGCGAGCTCGAGGAGGTTGCCCTGCCCGTTCGTCGCACACGCGGTGAGATCCGCGAGCGTGCGCTCGACGGCAGCGCCATCACGCTCCGCGCGCAGCTTCTGCAGACGCTCGATCTGCGTCTTTTTCACCGCCGCGTTGTCCACCTTCAACACCGGCACCCGCTCTTCGCGCGTAGGCTTGTACCGGTTCACACCGACGATGACCTGGCGGCCCGAGTCGATGCGCGCCTGCGTGCGGGCCGCGGCTTCCTCGATGCGCAGCTTGGGCAACCCGGCCTCGATCGCCTTCACCATGCCGCCCAGCTTCTCCACCTCGGCGATGTGCGCGCGCGCCTTCTCCGCGAGATCGTGGGTGAGCCGCTCCACGTAGTAGCTGCCGCCCCACGGGTCGACGGGCCGCGTGGTGCCCGACTCGAGCTGCAGCTGGAGCTGTGTGTTGCGCGCGATGCGCGCGGAGAAATCGGTGGGCAACGCGAGCGCCTCGTCGAGCGAGTTGGTGTGCAGGCTCTGCGTGTGACCCTGCGTCGCGGCCATGGCCTCGATGCAGGTCCGGGCCACGTTGTTGTAGACGTCCTGCGCGGTGAGCGACCAGCCCGAGGTCTGACAGTGCGTGCGCAGCGCGAGGCTCTTGTTGCTCTTCGGCTGAAAGCGCGCCACCAGCTCGGCCCACAGGAGGCGCGCCGCGCGGAGCTTGGCCACCTCCGTGAAGAAGTTCATTCCGATCGCGAAAAAGAACGAGAGCCGCGGCGCGAACGAGTCCACGTCCATGCCGGCGGCGATCCCGGAGCGGAGGTACTCGAGGCCATCGGCCAGCGTGTACGCGAGCTCGAGGTCGGCCGTCGCTCCGGCCTCCTGCATGTGATAGCCGGAGATCGAGATGGAGTTGAACTTCGGCATCTTCTGCGATGTGAACGCGAAGATGTCGGCGATGATCTTCATCGAGGGAGCGGGCGGATAGATGTACGTGTTCCGCACCATGAACTCTTTGAGGATGTCGTTCTGGATGGTGCCGCTCAGCTTGGCGAGGGGCACGCCCTGCTCCTCGGCGGCCACGATGTAGAGCGCCAGGATCGGCAGCACCGCGCCGTTCATGGTCATCGACACGCTCATCTCGTCGAGCGGGATGCCGTCGAACAGGAGCTTCATGTCGAGGATGGAATCGATGGCAACGCCGGCCATGCCCACGTCGCCGGTGACGCGCGGATGATCGCTGTCGTAGCCACGGTGGGTCGCGAGATCGAACGCGATGGAGAGGCCCATCTGCCCGGCCGCGAGGTTGCGCCGATAGAACGCGTTCGAGGCCTCCGCCGTCGAAAAACCCGCGTACTGGCGAATGGTCCACGGCTGGCGCACGTACATCGTGGGGTATGGGCCGCGCAGGTAGGGCGGGAAGCCGGGCAGCGTGCCGAGGTGGGGCACGTCGCGCAAGTCTGCTTCGTCGTAGCGACCCTGCAGGTCGATGCCTTCCGGCGTGTGCCACCGTTCGAGCGTGGGCGAGCTCGCGGGAGGCGTCCGAATCGCGTCGAAGTCGAGGGTGGAGAAGTCGGGAAGGCGCGTCATGCTGGGATCGGAAGATACTGGTGTGCGCGATCCTTTGCACATGGGGACAGGTGTCCCGCAACGGGCGCAGCAGTTAGGACCTGGTGAAGATCGCGCAGGCGCGGAAGTCGTGTCCCGATCTCAAGAGCTGTCGATCAATCGGCTTCAAAGTGCGTCGGCGGAGCAAATTCATCAGTAATTTCGATCTGGGTGATGTTCGGCGAGTCGATTGATCGAC
>JAYUBF010000311.1:0-29236 GCA_043741435.1 Myxococcales bacterium | reverse complement strand
GGCGCATCATGATCTCTCGCGCGCTCAGGTCAACACCCTTCAGCTCGTCTCCGACTGTCGAGATTTCGATCCCTTGGCTGCTATCTGATCGGCATTGGCGCTAACAGGGGGTGACGCAGTCGCCGCTCAAGCACTCCACGTCGTGGGTGCACGACTCGGCGAGGTGGCGCTTCGGTCCGTCGAAGACGTACGCGAGATCGGGCAGCGCGAGATCCGCGCGCTCCGCCGCGTCGATCCCCACCGCCGCGTCGATCGGCGTGACATCGAGACCCAGCGCGCGGTCCGTACAGGCGGAGAGCAACGCCAGCGCGAGCCCGGCGCGCCGCATCAGAGACCGCGAACGGTGTCCGCGTTGGTCCCCGTAGGCGTGCGATCCGCGTCGTTTGCCACGTGGATGAGCACCACCGTGACGTTGTCGTCGCCGCCGCGATCGTTCGCCATGTCGACGAGGAGCCGCGGAATGTCGCGGTAGAAGCGCGTCTGCATCACTCGCGCGAGCTCGTCGCCTTCGAGGTAGTTCGACAACCCGTCGGAGCACAGGACGAAGCAATCGCCGGGTTGTACCGGGATGGCAGCTCCGTCCACCTGCACCTCGTTCTCGAAGCCCACCGAGCGCGTGATGATGTGCCGGAACTTCGACTCCTTCGCTTCGTCCTCCGTCATCATGCCGGCGCGCACCTGTTCGGACACCCACGAGTGATCGTCCGACAGCTGCTGCACGCGGCCATCGCGGCACAGGTATGCGCGGCTGTCACCGACGTGCGCAAGATAGGCGCGCCCGCGCTGGAACCACAACGTCGTGAGCGTGGTGCCCATGCCGTGCAGATGTTCGTTCGCTTGCGCCGCCTGGAAGATGGCCGCGCCGGCTGCTTGCGTCGCTTCGCGCAAGACTTGCAGAGAGTCACTTCGCTCGGGATGCTCCGGCTCAGGCGCCGCGACCTTCTCCGCCAACGTCTCGAGCGCGAGCTTGCTGGCGCGCTCGCCGCCTTGATGTCCTCCCATGCCGTCGGCGACCGCGTACAAGCCCAGCGCATCCTCGACGAGGAAGCTGTCCTCGTTGTGGTCGCGCTTCTTGCCGACGTCGCTCAACGAATAGGCGAGCAGACGCATGACTAGTGTCCGGGCCCCGCGGTGACGGGGAACGAGGCGTCCGCGCCCTCGACGTACGCGATCGTCTTCTCCGAGTGCTCCCGCCCGTCGTAGCGCATGAGCTTGCCCTTGCCGTCGGTGCGAGTCACCAAGCTCACGGGACGTTTCCACACGCGATGGAGCGCCTCGAGGGTGTCCTTCGCGTGATCGGCCCGCAGGTCCACACCTTCGTGGCGGTGGCGCAGCAGCAGCTCCGAGCGGTTCTCGAAGTTGCCATCCTCGACGAGCACCACCGGCTGCCCGTGGTTGGTGAGCCGCGACAACAGCTTCTCTTTGACCTGCTTGAGCTCGCGGCTCGCGATCTCGTAGTTGCCGGTGCGGTCGTTCCAGTCGAACGAGAAGTATTTGTTGTCGCGACAGAACTCTTCGGTGAAGAACTCGTCGACGAAGGTCACGTCGTTGTAGAGCTTGCGCACCTCGAAGATTTTTTTGCGACCGAGGCCCAGGCGACGATCCCAGCCGCGACGCGCGCCGAAGTCGTCGCAATCGTCCCACTCCTTGCCGAAGCGACCTCGGTCCCAGCGATCTTCGATGTGGCGATACAGCTCGACGCCGAGCTTGTACGGGTTCAGCTGACCCTTTGCAGTCGCCATGACGCCGGCATTGTTCTCGGCGTAGTCGATGATCTCGGACGCCTTCAGCGCCTTCTCCGTGAGGATCTTGGAGTGCCAGTACGAGTTGTGGTTGATGAGGCCGCACGCCGCGTAGCGGTGCGTCTCCTCGACGGAGATGTCGTAGACGTCTTGCTTTCCGGACTCGAGCGCGACCACTTCGTCGTCCCACGTCTCCGTTTTGAACCAGCGGCGACCGGTGAGGTACGCCTCCAGCGCCGCTTGCTTGCGCTGAAGACCGAAGCCGATCTTCTCCGCGAACACCTTGGCCGACTTTCCGGTCGCATGCACATGCCACGCGCCATCACTCTGCCGACGACGCCGCGTGAGCACACCGAAGTTGAGCAACAAGAGTTGCACGTGCTCGGCGAGCTTGTCGCTCATCGTGCTGAGGATGACGCCTTGCTCGCCCGCGTAGCCGTCGCAATCGAAATACGCGCGCAAGAACGCGCGCACGACATTCTCGGGTGAACGCAGGATCTCGTCGGGCACGCGTTTCTCACGCGCGCTCGGCCCGTGGGTGAGTCCGAGCCCGTCCGTGAGAAAGTCGGACAGCGACTCGGAGTGCAGCAGCACGCGATAGCGATTGCCGTCGAGGCTCACGCGGGCCATGAGTCCGAACAATGCGTGAGAGAGCTCCGCGAACGCGAGCGCTTGCGGCTGGTCACCCGTGGTGAGGCCTAGCACGCGCTTCTTGCGGCTGATGTGACCATCACCGATGAGATACCCGAGGAACGCGCCTAGCTGTTCGTCGATGACGGCTGGCAACGCGATCGGAGCACGCTTGACGATCATCTGCGGCAACGATCGATTCTCCGGCGCATCGTACGGTTCGAGAGCGGCCGCGACTGCGCCCGAGGCCTGCACCGACTTTCCCGCGCGATGGCGAAGCACCGTCCACACCGATACGCCGGCGGTCTCGGCGACATCGTCGAGACCGATGCGAGTCGGCGGTGTCCAGGTGACGGGACGCATCTGCGTGGGCCACAGGCCCTTGCCACCCGACACGGAGACGCGATCGCCGAGCGCGAGCTCGTCTAGGCGCTTCCACGTGGTGCCATCGGCGAGGAGCACGCGATGGTTCGTCGAGCCACAGAGCTCGAAGCCGCGGCGCGTCTGCAGACGGGTCGTCTCGTGGTCGCGGATGATGTTGCGGTCGTACACGTGTCGAGGCTGATCACCGTCGCACACGGTGTCGGACGCGCCCGCCACGAGCTCGCTCATCGGGATAAGGCCGGCCGAGGTGAACGCGAGCGAATCGGCGGCCAGGCAGGCCCACCCTTCGTTCATGATCTTGGTCATGCCCTGCGGCGTGAAGTAGTACGCCTCCTCCCGGATGATCTCGAGGACGTCGCGCTCCCAGTGCTCGAGCGGCGCGTTCTCGATGAGGAACAACAGGACGTCGCGCTCCATGCGCTCGGGGTGACGGCGCTCCTTCTCGCGATCGGCCGCTTGCTTCTTGCGCTGCGACTCCATGAACTCGGGCGGGTTGATGTAACGGTCCATGTACGACTTGGCCGGCATGCGCGGCACGTCGACGTTCTGGTGCTGATCGACGGGCGTGACCACCGTCGTCGGGCGCTTGCCCGAGTACGCCGAGTGCGGATCGATCAAGTTGTCGAGGCACAGGCAGTAGTCGATGAAGGTCTCGACCTTCTCGATGCCGATGCGCTCGATGTGGCGCCGCACGCGGGTCGCGTGGTTGGCCATGCCGTCGATCATTCGACGGTTGGTCTTCGAGAAGAAGAAGTTGTTCTTGAAGAAGTCGTTGTGCCCGTACACGTGGGCCATGACCATCTTCTGGTCGACGAGTGAGTTGCCCTCGAGCAGGTACGCGTAGCAAGGGTCGTTGTTGATGACCATCTCGTAGATCTTCGAGAGGCCGTACTCGTAGCTCTTCGAAAGGTGCTCGTACTCCATGCCGTAGCGCCAGTGCGGATAGCGCGTCGGGAAGCCGCCGTAGGAGGCGACCTCGTTCATCGTCTTGTAGTCGAGCACCTCGAAGTTGGTCTTGAAGAAGTCGAGGCCGTACTCCTTCGCGATCGTCTCGATCTCGCGCTGCATGTCGGCGAGGTACTGGGGTAGGCGTTCGCGGGTCATGAGCGTGCCTTAGGCTGCATGAACTGTATGAATGATCGTATTCGGCGACGGCACCTTTTCGCCGTGACTGCGCAGCGAGGCTAGATGCAAAGAGACTGCTTCCTCGATCATCTTGCGCACCTCGTCCAAGGTGTCACCACACGCTGTGCATCCCGGCAGATCGGGGACGTAGGCGGAATAGGATCCGTCTTGGGCTTTCTCGACGACGACGATGTAGTCCATGGTCACTTCAACCTCGCTTGCTTGAGGATGCTGTTCAATGAGCGGGGCGAAGTGCACGGCGGCGTGCAGGCGAGCTTGCTCCAAGCGAGCGACACACTGTTGCGCCGAGTCGTCAAACGAGCGCTCGGCCGCGCGCGCGACGCCGGTGCCCAACAACGCGAGCGCGCAAGACAACACGAGCCGTGCGCTCACTTGCCCTTCCCCAAGAACTCTTTGATCGAGTCCATGATCGCTTCCTTGCCCTTGATCTCGGAGGTCACGAGCTTGTCGTCGGTGTCGTCGCCTTTTGCGGAGGCTTCGCCGAAGTGCTCTTGCAGATCTTTGATGAACTGCCCGGAGCCGTAGGGGCTCTCGACCTGCCCGTAGGCGAACAGGTTCACGACCGGCAGGATCTTGTTCTTCAGGATCTCGATGCAGGTGACGGTGTCGTCGACGGACCAGTTGTCACCGTCGGAAAAGTGGAATGGATAGATGTTCCACTCCGACGCCGGGTAGTGGTCCTCGATGAGCTGCGCGCACAGCTTGTATGCGGATGAGATCATCGTGCCGCCCGACTCGCGCGTGCGGAAGAACGTCTCGCGATCCACTTCCTTCGCCATCGCGTCGTGGATGATGTAGCGGCTCTCGATGCCTTCGTATTGCGAGCGCAGCCACGTGTCGATCCAGAAGGACTCGATGCGCACGATCTCCTTCTGCTCGTCGCCCATGGAGCCGGAGACGTCCATCATGTAGATGATGACCGCGTTCGATTGCGGTAGCGGCACCGTCTTCCACGAGCGGAAACGCTTGTCCTCGCGGATGGGGACGATGAACGGCACCTTCGGATCGTACGTCCCCGTCGAGATGTGGCGCTGCAGCGCGCGCTTGAACGTGCGCCGAAAGTGACGCAGCGACTCGGGCCCCGTGTTGCGGATGCCCGTGTAGCGGTCCTTCTTCGCGACGATGCGCTCCTTGCCCTTCGGCTCGATGCGCGGGAGCGAGAGCTCTTCGCCGAGGATCGCGGCGAGCTCCTCCATCGACACGTCGACCTCGAGCACGTGCTCGCCGGCGTTGTCGCCCGCCTTGCCGGAGCCCGGCTGGCCGTCTTCGTCCTGGCCCAGCGGATCGCCCGCCTTGCCATCGCCCTGGCCGACGCCACCCGACTGCTTCTGCCCATAGCGAAAGTGCGGGATGTCGATGGACGGCAGCGGGATGGAGACGGTCTCCTTGCCCTTCTTGCCGAGCAGCTCGCCCTGCGTGATGTACTTGCGCAGGTTCTGCTTGATCTTGCCGCGCACGATCTCGCGGAACCGACGGTGATCCTGGTCGATCCTCTGGCTCATTGCAGCGCCATGGCCGGCTCGTGGCAGATCCTGCGCCCTTCGCACTTTGGACAGATGAGGGTCTTCTTCATCGGTGGCTCCCGGTGCGGCGGATGAAGAGCACGGGACCTAAATCGTACCATCAAATTGCAACCGCAATTGCCGCTTTGCGAGAAGGCTACCTATGGCTTCGCCGAAGGCTTCATGGTGGATGCATTGGTGCAGCCGATGGCGAGCCCACCCTTGCAGGCTTGCGTGAAGAGCGCTGCGGCTCGCTGGGTGTCGACCGGCACGCCTTCCCCCGACTCGAGCTGCGCGCCGAGGTTCACGCAGGCGGAGAGCACGCCCCCTTTGCAGGCTTGCTCGAAACGGGCGGCCGATTCTCGGAAACGCCCGAGCGCGTGCAGCGCGTCGCCGGCGGCGCTGCAGCCTGGTGCGAAGGTCGGCAGGCACGTGGCGTCGAGCAAGGCCGCTGCCGCTTTGACGTCCTTCGCGATGCCTTCGCCCTGGGTCATGGCTCGGCCGAGCTGCGCGCAGCCGTACACGTCCCTCGCGTCGCACGCCTGCTTGAACAGCGCGGCCGCGGCCGCGGCATCGACCGCGACACCGGCTGGTCCCGTGGCAAGCAGTGCGCCCGCATCGGTGCACGCACGCCCATCGCCACCGCTGCAAGCCTTCTGCAGGAGGGAATGCCCGCGCTTCGCATCGGAGGGGACGCCATCGCCGTCGGCATACCAGTTGCCGAGCTGGCGGCACGCGGCGAACGTGCCCTTGTCGCACCGGGCCTGACAGGTCGCAGCCGTCGTGCAGCCCGGGTCCTTCGCCTCGACGAAAGGTCGTCGATTTGCGGCGGCAGGTCCGCACAGCGCAGCGACGATGAAAAACACGAGTGGTGCGAGCGCGCAGGGCTTCATGTGCAGAGCATAGGCGAAGTGGCGTCCCTCACGCACGGCGGCACCCCATGCGCAGCGGGCCACGACACGGGCTAGCGACCTAGGCGGGCAGTAGACCTATCGATACGGCCCGTCGTTTCCGTCGCTGTCGGCTGCGATGAAGCCAACGCCCAGGTGAGGATCGGCCTCGAGCGCTTCGATGTCGCGCGCGGTCCAATCGGTGACGCCGCAACCCGCGCAGATGGACAGGGCGTAGTTGCCCACGCGCAGCTCGCGCAGGTGTTGGCGATCGTAGAGCACGCGCAGCGTGGCGCCGTCTTCGTTCACTGGCTCCACCACGAAGCGCGCGGTGGCGCTGCAGCGCGCACACGCGGTGGCGGACGAGGATCGCTGCGCGCGCAAGTCGAGGCCGCCCGCGATCCATGTGACGCGCTCGCAGCCTCTACACGCGAACGTATCGAAGTGGCCGGCGGAGCCTTGCGTGGAGAAGCCCCAGCGACGGCTGGTCCAGCTGAGCACGCGCAGCTCGGACGGCGCACCCCCGTGGCCACGCGTCTTCGCGCGACCGAGGCGCGAGGCGCGCGCGTCACCACAATCGGTGCATCCGCCGAGCGCCGCTTGCGCGAGATCGACCGCGATTTCGACGGCCAGGTCGCGTACGAACCAACGCGTATCGCCGCAATCGGTGCAGATGAGGACCGTGAACGTACCCGCGGGCTCGGCTGCGACCTTCGGGCCGACGCACTGGACGGCGCGCGCAAAGGGTCCCAGGTCCCGCTCGCGCAACACGTAGGTGGCAGCCATCGCGATGGGGTCGCCGCCGTTGCCGTGCTCGCGCACCGGCGCCACGCGCAAGAACCGCGCGCCGCCACAGAGGAGGCACGGCCGCACGCGGGGCAACGGACGGGGTGTGCTCATCGGTAGGGCCCTCGCGCTTGGGTGGCCGTAGCGCCGACGGTGAAGATGGCGGCGGCGTCGTTCGGCCGCAACGACTCCGGCTCGTTCGCGTACCACTCCACCGCACCGCACGGCCTGCACAAGCGAATGGAGAAGCCACCCACCGTCTTCGACGACGTGTGGACGTTCGTCATCTGCACCGCGACGGGGATGCGTGTGCCGTCGAGCTCGCTGGCGTGCTCGTCGATGAGCGAATCCGTGCCGCGACAGGTGAGGCACGGCCGCTGGTGCTCGGTGCGCAGCTTGTACGCGACGAAGTAGCGACGATCGAGCTGCTCGTAGTCGGCGCCCGTCCAGCGCACCCCGTCGCAGCGACGGCACACGGTGATGAACAAGCGTCCTTCATGACTGAGGCGACCGCGCGTGAGCGGGGGCTGATCGAAGCCGTTCGGGATGTGCTCGACCGCGCTCATCCGTCGCTGCGGCGTCTCGTCGGCGCACTCGACACAGGCGGCGCGCAGGTCCTTGCCGGGTGCCTCGTGCCAGTCGAACGCGTACCAGCGGGTGAAGCCGCAGCCCACGCAGATCAACGTCTCGAAGTGACCGAGCGGCTGCAAGGCGTCGTCCTCGTCGCGGCACACGGCGACGGGTCGCACGCGCCACTCTTCGGTGGCCACGTCGTCACGACGCACCACATCGAGCATGCGACGGCTGTGCACGAATCGCTTGCCGCCGCAGCGAGGGCACGCGGGTCGTTCCATCATCGGGCGATCACCACGCGATCTCGCTGTACGTGCCCGCCTCCGGATCGACGAAGGCCATCTTCTTGCCATCGCGCTTGGCCTTGAGCGCGAGATCGAGCAGGCCGAGCGCGCGCATGAGCGTGGCGCCGGGATCGTTCGATTGCAGGCCTTCGGTGAGGCGGCCCAGCAACACGGCAGAGGTGCCGGAGATGCTGAGCGTGACGGGACCAACTGCGGGATCGGACACTCGGAGCTCCTGGGGCGGGTCCTCCTAGTCTGGCACCAAATCTGTCACTCAATCGAGAGTGTTGCACGATGCGCACCGCGCGGTAATCATCGACGGATGTCGGCCCTCGGGCTCCTCTTCATGATGATCAGCGTCGGCCAGATCGCTTCTCCAGTGCACCTTCCCGATCAGCTCGGCAACGACCACGCGCTCGTCGAGCCGGGGGTGGCCACACTCATTGTCCACGAGGATCAAGACGGCGGGAAACAGAACAAGGCGACGAAGGACATGATCGCCGCGTATCACGATCCCGTCGCCAATCGCGCGAAGCTGAAGGTGTGGCCCGTGGCTGATCTGCAGAAGTGGGCGTGGTGGCCGGCGAAGGGGCACGCGCTCGCCGACGTGAAGAAGTTGGCCGCGAAGAACAACACGCAGATCCTCGTGGACTGGAGTGGCACGGTGCGCAAGGCGTGGGGTCTCGCGAAGGGCAAGAACACGCTCATCCTCGTCGGCACCGACGGCAAGGTGATCTTCGCGAGCGAAGGCGAATGCAGCGCAGCGCAGAAGGACACGCTCGAGCAAGCGCTGAGAGCGCTCGGCCTCGCGTTGCCGTAGCAAAGCAGCGCGTCAGGCCTCGTCGGAGAGCAGCTCGATGAAGCCGCCACGTCCGATCCGATATCGCTGGCCGCGCCAACGCACCACCGGTCGGCCGAGCGCACCCGCGGCGCTGACCAGAATCAAGCACTCGCCGAGGAGCATCGCGAGCAGTGATCGCAGAATGCCGGCCGGCAAACCGTAGGCGCGCCGCAACCGCATCGCGAGCGCGGTGCGCACCGCGAGGAACGCCGCCACGATGATGGTTGGCACCCATGCATAGGGCGCGTTGCCGAGCAGGCCCGCGCTCAGCAAGAGGAGCGGGCTGCAGGCGATGAGCAACGGATAGGTGATCATGAGATGAGGTCGTTGCTGCCGCGTCACCGTCGCCCACCGGGCGAAGCGCTGGATCACCGAGCGCAGCGTGCGGCCGTGATCCGTGACCTGGCCTGGCGCGGCCGCCGTGGGGATCGTGTAGCCGCGCTCGTGGAGGAGCCGCGCGAGCTCGAAGTCTTCGCCCAGGTAGCGCTCGAGTGCGACGAAGCCGCCCAGCTCGTCGAGCACCCGGCGATGGACCGCGATGAGCGCACCGCACAACACGTGCGCGCCGCGCGAGCGCTCGGCCAGCGCGGCCAAGCAGTAAAACGCGTGCGGCGTCGACGACAAGAGCGCGGATGAAGCGCGATCACCGAGCGTGTCCGTGCGCATGTCCACCGGTGGACAGCTGGCGGCCCCCGCCTTCGGGTCGGCCATTAGCGCGGCCACCAGCGACGGCAATGTGGCGTCTTGCAGCTGCAGGTCGCTGTCCACCACCACCACCACGGGCGCCGTCGACAGGTCTTGCGCGCACCCGAGCTGAGCCACCTTGCGGTTGTACTTGGTGCGGATGTCGGTGATCACCACGCGCACCGGTACGTGTGCAGCCAAGGTCAGTCCACGTTCGCGCACGCGCTCGGCCACCGCATGGGCGGCGTCGGCCTCGGAGGCGACCAAGATGTAGAGCTCGCGCGCGCCGTCGTACCGCGCGGTGAGCGTAGACAACAAGTTGGCCTCGAGCTCCGGGTCGAGCCCAGCGCAAGGCCGCAGGATGGCCAGGCGAGGCCAGTCGTTGCCCGGCAGGCCATTTGCGTCCGCTTCGCGGAGCAGCTTGCGCGTGGCCTTCAGCGCCACCGCGGTGAACACCAAGGCCACGAGGCTCCAGCAGGTGACCCAAGTCACGAAGATGATGGCCAAAGGCACGAGATCGGCAGATATGCCCAGTTCCTCCTGGGCTTTCAAGCGCCACCGGCCTCCAACGAAGCGTCACGCAGCGCAACCGATTCGAGGTAAAATGGAGACACGATGCTGCGCAGTGGTCTTAACCCTGTCTTTGTTTTTGTTTTTGCCTGGGCTTGCTGGTTGCTCGGCGGTTGCGCGAGCCCCATGGCCTCCGATGCCGATGGCGGCACGGGCCCCATCCCCGAGGGTGGAGTGTGCTCGCCGGGCACGACGAAGTCGTGCGCGTGCCTAGGCTCTACCACCTCCGGGATGCGTACCTGCAACGACAACGGCCAGTACGGCGACTGCGCGCCGTGCTCGATGGGCGGCTCCACCGGAAAGCCGGGCGATTCGACCACGACCGGCACGACCGGCAAGTGCGGCACCTGCAACGGTTGCTGCAACGGCACCACCTGCGTGCCCTTCGCCGACCAAGACGACGGCAAATGTGGCGGCAAGGGCAAGAACTGCACCGCCTGCTCTGGCACGACGACCTGTGACACCGACGTGGGCAAGTGCCTCAGCGCGGGCTCCTGCGGCGGCGGTTGTGCCGGTTGCTGCACGGGCGCCGGCAACTGCGTGCCTTACGAACAATCGTTCTGGGACACCTGCGGAGGCAACGGCTCCGCGTGCGTGACGTGTCCCATCGAGGGCGCGTTCTGCAACGAAGCCGGCAAGTGCACCAACCAGGTCTCGCCGTACGAGTACTACGAGATCAGCATCCGCACGATCAACGAGAGCGGCAACGGTTGCAGCAGCTTCTCGTCGACGGGTGAGTCCAACCCCGATCCCTACGTTTGCGTGTACGCGTTCGACCCGGCGACCAAGCAAGTGCTCACAGACTACAACGGTATGCCGCAGAAGGGGTGTAGCGACCACTGCAACAGCATGGGCTCCTGCTCGCTCTCGACGACGCAGGGCATCCTGCGCCGCATGGGCGACAACGAGCCCGCGCAGTTCGCCGGCGACGCGATCATGGGCGGTCAACTGTTCGTCGAGACGTGGGACTACGACTATGGCTCGAGCGATCTCGTCGGCCAGGGCACGTTTCCGAAGGTAACCATCTTGTCGCCGCAGGCCGTGCAGAGCGCGGGTCCGTACTCCGCGGGCTCGAGCGGCTGCAGCGTTCCCGTCAGCTTTCAGCTCGCGTACGAGTTCTAGAACCACCCAAGAGGCAAGTGCATGCGGTACGTCCCGGGCCTGATCACCGTCGCTGCCTTGGGCGTCGCGCTCTCGTCGGCGTGTTATCCGCAGCCACCGGCCGACCCCACGCCGGGCGGCTTCGTGGTGAGCTTGGTACATGGCGCGGCACAGTAGAGCGCCGCGTCGTGGTGCTCCCCGCACGCTGGAACGTTGAGAGCATCGCCATGACGTGGAATCACGACGTGGTCGTGGTGGATCTGGCCGCAGAAATCTGGGTCCACCTCTCCCGAGGGGAGGCGAGGAGGTCTCACCACGTGTCGTCTCGTGTCTACTCTTTGACGTCCCCGCGGGCAAAGATGCTCGCGACGAAGTTGAGCACGTCGGTCGCAGATTCTTCGTCGTAGCCGAAGTTCTTGATGAGGCGCTGCTTCACCACGTCGATCTTCGCCTGCGCCTCGCGATCGACCACGTTCGACACCAGCGACGTGAGCTTGATCGAGTCCTTCTGGTCCTCGAACAGCTTCATCTCGAGCGCCTTGTGCAGCCGCTCGTTGGTTCGGTAATCGAACGTGCGGCCCTCGACGGCGAGCGCACCGATGTAGTTCATGATCTCGCGACGGAAGTCGTCCTTGCGAGACTCGGCGATCTCGATCTTTTCCTCGATGGAGCGCATGAGCCGCTCATCCGGCTCCTCGTCCATGCCGGTGTACTTGTTCTTGACCTTCTCCTTCTGGGTGAAGGCCTTGATGTTGTCGATGTAGTT
Organism: Myxococcales bacterium; assembly: GCA_043741435.1. Lineage (GTDB taxonomy): Bacteria > Myxococcota_A > Polyangia > Palsa-1104 > Palsa-1104 > JBDTCO01. The sequence continues at coordinate 17,337 of JAYUBF010000311.1, read as the reverse complement.
CGCGCAGAGCTTCGCGATCGCCTCGTCATCGGCGCTGATGGCCCGCTGGACCTCGTTCTTCACGATGTCCTCGTACTCGGCCTTCACCACGCTGAGCAGCTCGGTGAAGCGCTTGCGCTGATCGTCGCTACTGATGAGGGAGTGGTTGCGCAGGCCCGCCTCGAGCTCGTTCATGACCATGAACGGGTTGATCGAGCCCTCCGCCTTGTCGCTCACCAGCGCGTTCGAGATCTTGTCCTGGATGTAGCGCGGCGAGATGCCGTCGAGGCCCTCGCGCAGCGTCTCCTTGCGGAGCTCCTTGATGTTGTCCTGCGTGAAGCCCGGCAACGTCTTGCCATCGTAGAGTTTGAGCTTCTGGAGGAGCGAGAGGTTGTGCTTCTTCGGGTCCTCTAGGCGCGTGAGCACGGCCCACATCGCTGCGATCTCGAGCGTGTGCGGCGCGATGTGCTTGCCCTTGATGCGCTGGTGGTTGAAGTCCTTCTTGTAGATCTTCGTCTCTTCGGAGAGCCGGGTAATGTAGGGGATATCAATTTTGATGGTCCGATCGCGGAGCGCTTCCATGAACTCGTTGTTCAGTAGCTTCTTGTACTCGGCCTCGTTGGTGTGGCCGAGGATCACCTCGTCGATGTCGGTCTGCGCGAACTTCTTCGGCTTGACCTTGTGCTCCTGCGACGCGCCCAGGAGGTCGTAGAGGAAGGCGACGTCGAGCTTGAGCACCTCGATGAACTCGACGATGCCGCGGTTCGCGATGTTGAACTCACCGTCGAAGTTGAAGGCGCGCGGATCGGAGTCGGAGCCGTACTCCGCGATCTTGCGATAGTTGATGTCGCCGGTGAGCTCGGTGGAGTCTTGGTTCTTCTCGTCCTTCGGCTGGAACGTGCCGATGCCGATGCGATCCTTCTCCGACAACACGATGCGCTTACAGCGGATGTGCTTCACCACCTGCGACCAGTCGCCTTTGTAGTGCGCCATGAGCTCGCGGAAGATCATGCGGCAAGCCGGATTGAGGTCGCCCTCGAGGTAGATCTGGAACTCGGGCGTCCCGAGGCCGAGCTCCTTGAACGCGCGTGGCCGCCAGTCATCGGGGATGAGCTTCAGCGGATCTTCGTGCATCGGCGACGGAAAGATCTCCGCGCCACCCGCGACATGCGCCAGCTCCTTCGGCAGCACCCACTCGTACGTATAGAGCGCGCCCTCGGGCGTGCGGCTGTACTCCTGGAGCCCCAGCTTGAGCAACCGCGCGATCGTGGACTTCGACGAGCCCACGGGACCATGCAGCAAGATGACGCGCTTCTCGGTGCCGTAGCGCTGCGCCGCCGACTTGAACACGTTGACGAGGCGCATGAGCGGGATGTCGAGCCCGAAGATCGCGTCCTTGCCGCCGTGCTGCTCGTCCTTGAAGAAGTTGTAGCGGATGAGCCGCTTCTTGTTGTCGATGTACTCTTCTTGGCCGTACGACACGATCATGTCGTACACACGCTGGTACGCGGTGCGCGAGACCTTCGGGTTCTTGCGGACGATGTCGAGGTACTCGTCGAAGGTGCCGGACCAGTTGAGCTCGGCGTATTCCTTGTAGTCCTGCAGCGCTGCAATCTTCTGCGTCAGGCTCATCGTCGAGACTCCTAAGACGGTAAAGTGGGACCTCGATGATAGCACGCCCTTCGTCCACCGCGGACGGCATGATTGGCGCGCGGCTTGCTGTGTACCGCCGCAATCATGTCGTCTATCGTCTCCTCGGGCCTTGCGGTCGAATCCGACCGCGCACTTGCAGCTGCACCCCTGTCCAAACTTGGACGTCAGCTGCGGTGGATGTTGGGCACCGTGATCCTCGCCGTGCTCGTGGTGGTGGGTCTTCACACGCTCGACGTGCACGCCGTCCTGTCGGCGATCACGCACGCGCGCGGCGGCTATTTCCTCGCGGCCTCCCTCGCCGCGATCGTTTGCGGCGCGGGGAGCGCGTTGCGCCTCGTGTCCGCGTTGCAGCTCTTCGCACCGTCGCTGCCGGTCGCGCGTGTCTTCGCCTCCAACATCGTGACCAGCGCTGCGCAACAGGTCTTGCCATCGGGCGCTGGCGAGCTCATGCGCACGGGCTACCTCGTTACGCACCTCGGCCTGCCACTGCGCGCTGCGATCACGGGACAGCTCGTCGACCGCGGTCTCGATGGCGTGGGTGTCGCGCTCCTCGCGATCACCGTCGCGGTGCCGCCTTCGATCGGAGTGCTGCTCGCCGCGCTCACGGCCGCGGGGCTCTCGCTACCGCGCCTGCGTCGCTACGCACCGACCTTGGGCTGGGCGCTCGTGAACGAGGTCGTGCACGCCGTGTCGGTGCTGTGCGTGCTGCGTGCCGCTGGTCTAGCCCCAACGTTCGCGCTCTCGGTGGCCACCGTGGTGGGGATCCGCATCGCGGGGCTCATTCCGGCGATGCCCGGGCAGCTGGGCGTGCTCGAGAGCGCGTTCGTGATTGCCCTGCGTGGCCAGCCTGACCTCGCCGTCGCCGGTGCCGTGCTCTATCGCATCGCGCACGGCATCGCGCTGGCGCTCTCGGCCACGCTCGTGGTGACAGCGATGCGCCTCGCTCCGTCGCGGTGGAGGGCGACCGCGCCATGAGCCCCTTCGTCGACCGCTATCTGTCCTGGCTTCACCTGCGCGCGCGCGTCGTCGTGCTCGCGCTCGCGACCTCCGCGATCATGGCCGCGTTCGTTGCCAGCCACCTCGGACTCCTCACCGACATGGCGGAGCTGTTGCCCGCAGATCATCCAGCCGTGGTCGCGCTGCGCAACGTGTCGCATCGGCAGCGCAGCGCCAGCTACCTCGCCGTGCTCGTACACGCGCCACGACGCAGCGACGCAGCGCAATATGCCGAGCGCCTGCGCGTCGCGCTCTCGCCACTCGTACCGCGCACCTTCACCGAGCTGGAAGATCATCCCGACCGCGAGCTGCCCGCGTTCGCACGCAAGCAACGCTGGCTCTACGTGCCGCAGCCCGATCTCGACGAGGCCGAGAGCCTTCTCGATCGCATCATCGCCAAGCGCTCGTCCCCTCTGGCCGTGGACATCGATGGCGATCCCGAGGCGCAGCTCGACGACCTGCGCCACAAGCTGGACGCTGCGCTGCCCGCCGAGGCGCCCGACCGCTTCGCGTCTTGCGATGCCGCCGCGTGCTGGGTGGGCCTGCGCCTGTGGCGCGGGCGCGATGGGCTCGCTTCGGCCGGTGATCGCGAAGCGCTCGCAGCCGTGCGAGCCGTCGTTGCTGCGCTGCCGAGGTCGAGCGAGCTCCGCGTGGAATTCACCGGGCCCATCGCGCAGGCCGTCGAGGAGCAAGACGGCATCCGCGACGATCTCGGCTGGGCCACCCTCGTGTGCACCTCGCTCGTGCTGCTCGTCATCTGGCTCTACTTCCGCAGCGTGGTGCTGGTGTTGCTCGTCGGCGCCCCGGCGCTGCTCGGGCTCTCCTGGGCGCTCGCGCTCGCCGCCGTCACGTTGCACGCCCTCAACGTGAACACCGCGTTCCTGGTCTCCATCATCGTGGGCAACGGCATCAATACGCCCATCGTGCTGCTCGCGCGCTTGGTCGAGGAGCGCCGGCGGGGCCTCGCCATCCATCCCGCCTTGTCCCGCGCCATCACCGGCACCGGCACCGGCACCGGCCTCGCGATGGCCGCCGCCAGCGTTGCCTACGGCAGCTTGCTCGTCACTCGCTTCCGCGGCTTCAGCCAGTTCGGCTTCCTCGGGGGCGCGGGCATGCTGTTGGTGTGGGTCGCGACGTACCTGTTCGTTCCACCGACGGTGTTGTGGGTCGAGGCACGCTGGCCCGGCATCACCGTGCGTGGAGGTCGCGGGTTCCAGCGCGCGTTCACCGCGTTCGCACGCACCAGCGCGCGACACGCGATGGTGCTCGCGCTCGCCAGCTTCGCGTTGCTCGTGAGTCTCGGCGTCCCGCTCCAGCGCTACGCGCACGATGCACTCGAGTGGGACTTTCATGCGCTGCGCACGGACGAGACGGCCTCGCAGCGCCTGTGGCCTCGCATGGAGCAGCTCGGCATGGGTAGCGTGGGCGCTGGCTACATCGGCAACAGCGCCGTGATGTGGGTGCCCGATGCAAACGACACCGATGCCGTTGCCGAGGCGTTGCGCAAGCAAGATGCCACCCACGACCGCATTCTCAAGACGGTGCGCACGATCTCCAGCGTGCTTCCCCCGGATCAAGCGAACCGACTCCTGCAGCTCGCGCGCCTTCGGCGCAAGCTCGATCGTCGCCGCGACCTGCTCAGCAACGAGGAACGGGCAAACCTCGACGCCATTCGTCCGCCGGACGATCTGCGGGTGCTCGGCGCGACCGATCTACCGCGCAAGCTACGCGAGGCGTTCACCGAGCCCGATGGCACGCGTGGCCGCCTCATCGGGATCGATGCCGACTACGATCGCTACTCCGATTGGAACGGCCACGATCTGTTGCGCATGTCGAACGCGTTGTCGGTGAACGTGAACGGCCAGCGCCACGTCGCGGCCTCGGCAGCGACGGTGTTCGCCGGCATGCTCGAGACCTTGGTCCACGATGGACCTCGCGTGACGGCGGTCGCGATTGCCGGTGTGCTGGTCATCACGCTCGCCGTCTTCGGGGTCCGTGGCGCGCTGCCGGTGCTCGGCTCCGTGTTCCTCGGCATCGCTTGGCTCGGCGGTGGATGTCGGCTGCTCGGGCTGCGCATCAACTTCATGAACTTCGTGGCGCTGCCGATCACGCTCGGCGTGGGCGCCGACTACGCCGCGAACCTCTGGGCGCGACTGCGCAAGGAGGGCGCAGAGCACCTGGTCGCGATCGTCGGCGAGACGGGATCGGCCGTCGCGTTGTGCTCGCTCACCACCACCATCGGCTACAGCTCCCTGCTCTTGTCGCATAACCGCGCGCTGCGCTCGTTCGGGCTGCTCGCCGATCTCGGCGAGGTGGCTTGCCTGCTGGCCGCGCTCGTCGCGCTGCCAGCAGGTGTGCAGGTCTACGCGTGGCTGATGGGGACGAAGCGCGCGCCACGTGCGCGGTAGTACGTGATCAAGGAACGCAGGCTGTCCACCGCGGCTTCGCCGGTGCGAAAGCGACAGTCGAGCGGGATCGGGGCGCTGCGCAGATCCACGAACTCCCAAGGGTGAAAGAACAGCACCGGTGCTTCACCGAGCATCGGCAGCAACGCATCGCGCACCATGCGCGGCAGCCTCAGTACCGACGGGGAGATGCTCGCCGGCACGCGCCGCACGCCATCGGTGATCGTGACCTTCTGCGTCCAGCCGCGGAGCTTGTGCAGGCCCTGCGACGAATCCACGTCGTAGCCCGCATCACGTAGGAACGGCAGATACGAGTCCGGGAAGTCGAGGTTGGGCGCGCGGAACGAGCGCACCTCGGCGAAGCGACGCAGGCACGCGCTGGCGTCGTCGATCTCGCGCCGTGCGCTCGAGGGCGAGAGCGTGCTGAAGCGGGTGTGCGAATCGCCGTGACAACCGAGCTCGTGGCCTTCGTCGACGATTCGCCGCACGGTGTCAGGAAATCGACGTGCAACTTCACCAGTCACGAAGAACGTGGCCGTCGCGTCGTGCTCGCGCAACAACCACAGGAGCGTGGGGACGCCTTCGCCAATGCCGCGATAACTGCGGAGGTACGGCGGGCAATCGGGCTCGATGTCGAAGGTCAATCGGACGTGCATGGCTTCATCTCCTGCCGGCCGCCGAGCGTGGCGTGCCGATTGCTGAGGGGGAGATGCGGCATCTGGGCCAAGGACACATCGATGACGCACGACGACCCCTCTCTCCGCCGATTGCGCGAGCTCTCCCGCCGCGTCACCCGCACGTATCGCGAGTCGCGCATGGTGGTGCGCGGCCTGCTCGGGCCGACCCATCCGCTGCTCGTACAGATCGTGCCCATCCGTCGCTGCAACCTCGCCTGTTCGTATTGTAATGAATACGACGATCGCTCAGAGCCGGTGCCGCTCGACGAGATGCTGCGTCGGATCGATCGCCTGGCCGAGCTCCGTGCAGGGATCGTCACGCTCTCGGGCGGTGAGCCGATGCTGCATCCCGAGCTCGATGCCATCATCCGCCGCATCCGCGAGCGCGGCATGTTGGCCGGGCTCATCACCAACGGCTTCTATCTCGGTCCGTCGCGTATCGCGCGCCTCAACGCCGCGGGTCTCGAATATCTCCAGATCAGCATCGACAACCTGGAGCCCGACGCTTCGTCCAAGAAAAGCCTGAAGACGCTGCGACCCAAGCTCGGGCACCTCGCCGAGCACGCGCGCTTCCACGTGAACATCAACTCGGTGGTGGGCGCCGGGATGTCGCGACCTGAAGATCCGCTCACCATCACGAACGAAGCGCGCGCTCTCGGGTTCTCCACCTCGGTCGGCATCCTGCACGACGGCACCGGTGCGCTGCGCGCGCTTTCGTCCCGCCAACGCAGTATCTACGACGAGGTGGTGCGCACAGGCCAAGGCCTCTACACGCGCATCAACGACTTCCAGAGGCGGCTCGTCGACGGAAAGCCGAACCAGTGGAAGTGCCGCGCGGGGGCTCGTTACCTCTACGTCTGCGAGGACGGGCTCGTGCACTATTGCTCGCAGCAGCGGGGGCGCCCCGGCATCTCGCTGTACGACTACGGCCAGCGCGATCTCGAGCGCGAGATGAACACCGAGAAGGCTTGCGCGCCGTACTGCACCATCGGCTGCGTGCATCGCGCGTCGGCGCTCGATCGCTATCGCGCGCAGCCCATCCGCGTGCGCGGCATCACACGCGGACGTCGCTTGCCGGTGGTGGCGTGATGCGCATCGCGCTGGTCTCCGATTGGTATGCACCGCGGATCGGTGGGCTCGAGCGGCAGGTGCAAGACCTCGCCACCGAGCTGGCGGCGCGCGGACACGAGGTGCACGTGATCACGTCGACCCCGGGGCCGCAGTCGGGCGAGCGCGGCGTGATCGTCCATCGCCTCCACGGGGCACGGATCCCGTCGCTGGCGGTGGTGGGATCGCGCGAGGGTGTGCGCGAGCTCGACCGCCTGCTCGAGCAGGGTCGCTTCGACGTGGTGCACGCGCACTCGGCGCTCTCCCCGCTGTCGTTGCTCGCGTTGCGCACCGCGCGCCGCTTGCGGATCCCGAGCGTGCTGACCGAGCACTCGGTGCTGCGTGGTGTCGGTGCGCAGGCCCTGTGGGCGCTCGATCACCTGATCGGTTGGTCGGACTGGCCCGACGTGCTGACCGGCGTCTCCCGATATGTACAACATGAGCTCGAGCAGTTGAGCGATCGTACCGACGTGGGCGTGCTGCACAACGGGGTCTCGCCCGCGTGGTGGCAGGAGCCGCTCTCCGTGCGCGACGATGGCCAGCTCCGCATGGTGAGCACGATGCGGCTCACGAGGCGCAAGCGTCCGGTCGACCTGGTACATCTCTTGGCGCGCGTGGTGCGTGAGCTGCCGCGCGACACGCCCGTCAAGCTGTGCCTCATCGGCGATGGGCCCGAAGCGAAGAACGTGCATCGCGAGGCCACCCGTCTCGGCGTGGCCAAGCACCTCGAGATGACGGGCTGGCAGCCGCGCGAGTGCGTACGCGCTTGGCTCGCGCGCTCGTCGGTGTTCGTGTTGCCCACGTGCAAGGAGGCGCTCAGCATCGCGAGCCTCGAGGCGCTCAGCGCAGGGCTGCCGGTGGTCGCGATGGATGCAGGCGGCGTGGGCGACATCGTGGTCGATGGGCGCGAAGGCTTCCTCGCCGCCAATGAAGACGTGTTCGCCGAAGCGGTGTTGAAGCTCCTGCGCGATCCAGCGCTGCGGCAGCGCATGGGCGAACGAGGGGGCGAGCACGTGCGCCGCTTCGGCTGGGATCGCGTGATCGGCGCACACGAAGGCTTCTACACAGCAGCACGCGCGCGGCAAAGCTCGACGACCCAGGCCGCAGTGAGGCATGATGCCACGGTCTACGAGCTCAGCCTGTCCACCCTGTCTACATAAGAGGAGACCGAATGCAACGTACGAGCGCGCTGTTGGGGTACCGCTGGATGGTGGTCGTGGTGGTGTTGCTGGGTGGCCTCCTCGCATCGACAGCGGCCCACGCCCAGGCCGCACAAGCGCAGGTGCAGGCCGGTGATGCGCTCATGGCGCAGGGTGCGTATCGCGCGGCGGCCGCGCAGTACGAAGCCGCCTACTCGATCGATCCCGTGCTGCCGATCCTCGAGCGCATGGCGGACGCCTATCGTCTCGCCGGTGACGCCGAGCGCGCCAACATCCTCTATCAACGCATCGCCGTCGAGCGTGGCGGCGCCCCGGCCCCGCAGGGCTATGTCGCGCCCACACCGTTGCCGCAAACGGGTCCGCTCTACACCACCGTGCGTCCCGTGAAGCCGCCCGGCCAAGCCATGCTCAACGCCGGCATCGGGCTCCTCTCCGCCGGGTACGGCGCCGCGATCTTCGGCGGCGCGATCGGCCTCGGTGTCACGTACACCATTGGCAGCGGCACCTCCTGGGCTGGCGCTTCCGGCATGTTGTTCATCCCGGTCTTCGGTCCCTTCGCGACGCTGGCCTATCGCCGCGACGTCTACTGGGCGGTGCCGTGGGCCGTGCTCGATGGCGCGATGCAGCTGAGCGGCCTTGGCCTCATCATCGCCGGCGCCGTCATCCGCAAGCAGCACAGCGGCATGCCCGCGCGCAGAGCTTCGCTGCCGTTCGACATCTCGCCCTATTCCGGCGCGAACGGAAGTGGGCTCTCGATGTCCGGCACGTTCTAGTTTAGTAGTGTAGCGAAGCTGCTGCGCCAATCTGGGTGTGCGATTCCCAACCCTGCATACGCGCGTAGGGAGTTACCGCATTGCGCACATGCTCGGCGCACTGCACGACTCACCAGCCCGCGGTCATCGCCGGCATCAGGCGCTACGAGCGCGCGTTCAACGTTGTGCCCATGTCATGCTGAGCACGGCCTGCGTCGAGGACCCGGTGGATCCTGCGCGTTCGCACCTGGACGAAGCATTCAGCGAGCAACAGGAGGGATATCGCGGCGCTCATACCGCCGCCGCCGTACCGCCAGCCCGATGTCTTGGCCCATATGAGGAACGCCAGCATTACCGCTGCGACGAGGAGTGCAAGCAACGCGCCTAGCACGATCGCCCAGACGCTGTGCACGGTGAATTCCTGGCTGCATCCGGCGCAGTGATAACGGTACTCGGTTCCGTTCGAGATTCCGTTGATCGTGGTGCGTTTCACCTCGTGCAGGGTCGCAAAGCTTGGGCAACTCCCGCACGCGCGGGGTGGAGGGCCGGGGAGGAATCGCATCGTCGGCATCGATGCGCCTTCCACGATGGGGATGCGGGAGGCCACCGTGTGCCGCCGCCAAGCCGCGATAAAAAAGGGGATCCCGATGATCGTCATGATGGCCGGGACAGACGCGTACAAGAAAAAGAGGGTGTGCAAGCGCGGTCGCACGCGGTACTTCGCCCCGCAGCTCTGGCAGCGGAAGTCTCGTGTGCGCAGGCTGGTCTCGATTCCCCAGCTGGTGTGCTTCCAGTCTTGGCTCAGCACCACGGCGGCATCCCGGCACCTCGTGCACCGTCGGACCTCGAGTGAATCTGCCGTTGGCGTCTCTGCGTCGCGTGTGCTCACCGGCGGCACTCCGCTCGGCAGTGGGCCGCGCAGGCCGCGGTGATGACGCCGTAGCGCGCCTCCGGGTAGCAAGCCGGATCGGGGGCCGAGGTGTGCAGACACTGGTCGAGGCAGGCCGCTGACGATCGATTCCTCTCTGCCGAGATCTGCGCGAATGAGCTGGGGGCCACCTGGATCGACTTTCCGGTCTTGGTCTTTCCTACGACGTAGCCGTTGCACAGAACGACGACGTTGTTTCCGTCCGGGTCGGTCGCTTTGAAGAACACCTTCTTGTTGCCCGCGGACAGGTGGCTTCCGACGATCGAGAAAGGGTCGCCTTCTTGTCCCATCCCAACGTTGACGCCTTGGCCGCAGGTGCGGGTGAAGTCGTCGCTGATCAGTCCCCGCACGCGCGCGAGGAAGGCAACGCGCGCAAGGTCGGTGGCGGCCGCCTTCTTCCAACCCGGCAGCAAACGCTCGGTCAGCAGGATGCACTCATCGACGTACTTGTTCTGGTACGCCGCGTCGTCAGCCCGCTTGTTGAAGATCGCGGTGGCTGTGTCCGCGCTCGAGCGGCTGATGCCATTTCTTTCGGTGTTCTTCGCTCTGTAGAAGCAGGTGGAAAGATCGTCCTGCACGCGACGTTCGATCCGCGGCGAGTACTTGATGTAGATGTCGGTGTAGAACTCGAGGCAGACCTCGCTGAGCTGACCCTTGATCGTGCACTCCTCTCGCTTGTCGGCGAGGGCGGCGGGCGAGTAGCCACCCTCACTACGATCGCGGGCTTGCGCGAGCGACGCACTCGCGCAAGCGCCGACGAAAATTGAGACGAGCATCAGACGAGTCGCTGCGCGCATGCCTTCCGTTAGTACGAAACCTACCCTGTGGCAACGTGAAGCGGTTCATGGCGAACATACTTCTTAAGGTGATCGACGCCCGGTATGCCAGCTACTTCCCGCCGCGTTGGTACTTGCTCACCGCGGCCTCGTGCTCCTGCACCGTCTTCGAGAAATAGTGCGTCCCATCGTTCTTCGACACGAAGTACAGGTACGGCGTCTCATCGGGCGCGATCGCCGCCAGCAGCGACGCACGCCCCGGATTGGAGATGGGCCCCGGTGGTAGCCCGACGTGCGTGTACGTGTTGTACGGGTTGTCCTTGTCCTCGAGGTGCATGCGCCGGATTCGCCCCTCGAACTGCGCGCACGCGGCGCTCTTCTCCACGGGCACGGTGCAGCCATACACGATGGTCGGATCGGTCTGTAGCAAGTGCGGCACGAACGAGGGCAGCCGCAGGCGGTTGTAGAACACGCCCGCGATGCGCGGTCGCTCTTCTCCCGCGCCGGTCTCCTTCTCGACGAGCGACGCCATCAGGACCAACATACGGTCGTCCATCTTGTCGACGCGCTTGCGCGTCTCCACCTGCTTTGCGTGCTCGGCCTTCAGCTCCGCGAACACGTCGTGGGCGCGCTTCACCATCGCGCTCACCAACTTGACCGCCGGCGTTCCTCGCGGAAACCGATAGGTATCGGGAAACAGATAGCCCTCGAGCGTCTTGCCCGGCACCGACAGCTTCTGCGCCAGTAACGCATCGCGCGCGGCCTTCTCGATCTCCTGGTGCGCGCAGATGCCGGCGTCTTCCACGAGCTGCGCCACTTGCACCAGGTTCTTGCCCTCCGGGATGGTGACCGCGACTTCCTCGACGGGAACGCCCTCGAGCAACGCGTTGAGGATCTGCGAAGGCGTCATCTGCGAGTGGAAGCTGTATTGCCCGGCCTTCACCTTTTGCGCGGCCCCGCGCTCGTTTGCGTAGAAGCGGAACCAGCTCGGGTGCTCGATGAGACCCTGCGCGGCGAGCCGTCGCGCGATCTCGTGGAGGCTGGTGCCACGCTCGACGATGATCTTCGCTTCGAGGCGTGGTCCGCTCATCTCGCGCTGCGGATATTGCAGCGCGGAGTATGCGAGTACGCCGACCACCGCGAACACAGCCACCACGGTGAGGCTCACGATCGTCGCTGCTCGTCGTTGTGCTGCCACGCTCACCCTCGCGCCTGCCCGGCCAGCCAGGCGGTGAGGATGACCTGTGCCGCCATGGAGTCGATGACCTGCTTACGCTTGGCGCGCGACAGATCTGCCTCGAGCAACGAGCGTTCGGCTTCCACCGTCGAGAAGCGCTCGTCTTGCATCGCCACGTCGAAGCCGGCGGCCGAGAGCGCGTCCGTCAGCACTCGCACGCGCGCGGCGCGATGGCCTTCGTTGCCCTCTAGATCGTAGGGCAGGCCCACCACCAGCTTTCGCGTCGAGAACTCCTTGGACAGGGCCTCGATCTGCAGCACATCGGCCTTCGTGCCCTTGCGCTGCAGCGTCCGCAAGGCGTGCGCGCACATGCCCAGCTCGTCGGTCACCGCCACCCCGATGGTGCGGCTGCCCACGTCGAGGCCCAGCACCCGGACTTCGTCAAATACAATCACGAGCTTTGCAGCCTGCCAGCCGATCCCGCCGTCGTCAAACAGTGCTAGCCTGCCTCAGCCATGAGTGATGAGCCAACCAAGACTGGTTCGCAGGCCCCCCGGATCCAGCTCCACATCGACGAGCCCATCGCGCAGGGCACTTACTCGAATCTCGTGGTGATCAACCACAGCGAGAACGAGTTCGTGGTGGACTTCGCGTACCTGCAACCACAGAACCCTCACGCCAAGGTACGCGCGCGCATCATCTCGTCGCCGCGCCACACCAAGCGCATGCTGCTGGCGCTCCAGAAGAACGTGGAGCGGTACGAGTCGCGCTACGGCGTCATCGAGCTCTCCGGCGAAGAAGAGCCCACCGTTCACTGATGCAGCGCATCGAGACCACCCGTACTATAGCGTAGCGGTTTCCAGGAAGCGCAGCGATCCCGTCGTCCCGTCGACTGCCACCCGTCGTCCGAGGGGGATCGGCAGGTTGCGCTCGCCATGGCCGGCCGGGAGGCCCATGAGCACCGGGATGCCGAGGGTCGACAAGCGCTCCACCACCACTTCTTCCGCGCTCGGGCCGCGTCCATTCGGCTCGGTGCAGCGGGTGAGCCCACCGACGACGATCGCGGCGAGGTCACGGAGCTGGCCGGACAGCGCGAGCTGCGTGATCGACCGATCGATGCGGTAAGGGCGCTCGCCCACCTCTTCGATGAAGAGCACGGCCCCCGCGAGCGGGAACGCGAACGGCGTCCCCACGAGCGACTTCACGACCTCGAGGTTGCCACCGACGAGAGGCCCGCTTGCCGTGGTGCGCGTCCCGACCGAAGCGAGGCCCTCGATCGGCGCTGGGAGCGCGCCTTCGAGGCACGCGAACAGCGACTCTAGGTCCGCGAGCGGCAGCTCGCCAACCTGCGTTGCCGTCGGTGCGTGGAGCGAGGTCACGCCGGCTTTCAGCCACAACGCGTGCAGCGCGGTGATGTCGGAGAAGCCGACGAGCAGCTTGCCCGCGGCGCGCACCAGCGCAGGGTCGATGCGATCGAGCAACCGCATGGTGCCGTAGCCGCCGCGCGCGCAGAGGATCGCGTGCGTGTCGCTCTGCAGCGCCGAGGTGAGCTCCTCGATGCGTGCATCATCATTGCCTGCGAGGTAGCCGTGCTGTTCGTAGATGCGCGGCGTCCAGCGTACGTCGTAGCGGCTGGACAGGCGGGCGAGGCCGGCCTCGAATCGATCCGGCGGCACGATCCCAGACGGCGCAATCACGGTCACGGGCGCACCCGGCGACAGGCGCGGAGGAACGATCACGGGTCAGCGTCCGACGCTGGTCTTGGCCCGGCGGCGTCGCTTGCGCTCGCCACCGTCCGGCTTGTCGTCGGTCGGCACGTCGTCGGTGCTCACGCGCGGGACCGCGTCGCCTCGTAGCCAGACTCCCGGTGCCAGGCCCTCTTCCACGCGGAGCACGACGACGATCGCCCCGTCGAAGTCGACCTGCGTGCCGACCGGAAGGGGCTCGGTTGCCGGCACGAACAAGCCGAGTTGCGGATCGCTGCGCAGGGTGGCCGGCTCGACGGGTTCGCCGACTGCAATGCCGAGGTACCGAACCTGCGCCATGGGATCTGCAACGTATCAGCCGTGCGCTGCGTAGCAAAATTTTGCCCGAGAACCTGCAGCCACACGGGTCCGTGAAACCACGTTCACAACTCGGGCTTTGCGCCCCTCAACGGAACGGGGCCCCGCGGCACGCGGTTGGCTAGATCACTCGATCATTCAGGGACAAGCGTTCACTCGCCTCATGAAATTCGTCACTTGGCACGACCTCTGCTCAGTAGTGCCTGACCGCACCTTTGTTACTCAGGTTTTCTTCACGGAGGCACCGCCCATGGGTTCCAGCAAAGCCGCACTACCGCTCCTCCTCTTGTTCGCGGGCTGTAGCATCCACCGCTCGAGCGAGCCGAGCTACACGTACTGCGACGCCACCGGCTGCTACACCTGTGATGAGAACGGTTGCTACGGCCAGGGCCAGACACCGGGCGGTGCCTGGGGCGGCTCTTGCGCGGGCGACTACGACTGCGCTTCTGGGAGCTACTGCTCCGCGGACCTTCACCAGTGCCTGCCGAGCCGGCCCTGCCAGAACGCGAGCGATTGTGGTCCCGGCGCGCTGTGCGACGGGCGCAACACGTGCGTCCCCGGTCCGACATCCTGCAGCACCAACAACGATTGCACCTTCTACGGCAATGGCTTCATCTGCTCACAAGGCACCTGCGTCTCCGGCGGGAGCGGGACGTGCCTCGACAACACCGAGTGCAAAAAAGGCGAGCAATGCGTGAACGGCAACTGCCACCCCGACGGTGGCGCGCACGGCTGTGCGCAGGACCAGCAGTGCGGCGCTGGCGGCAAGTGCGTGAACGGCCTCTGTGAGGTCGCGTGCACCCCGGGTCAGACCTGCGGAACCGGCGCCGTGTGCGACGGTCAGAACTGCGTGCCTGCGCCCGCCCCTACGGATGGCTGCGTGGTCGCCAGCGACTGCGGCAACGGCAAGACCTGCATCAACGGCTTCTGTCACGGCGGCTGCACGACCAATACCGATTGCACCAACGGCAACGTCTGCATCGCCTCGGTGTGTCAGCCGAACACCGCCCGCCAGCCCACGTGCAAGACCAACGTCGACTGCGGCACCGGTCTCGAGTGCGTCGATGCCACCTGCCGCGCCGCTTGCTACACCAACCTCGATTGCAATGCGTGCGGCACGGGTGGCACCGCCTGTGTCGACGGATACTGCGAGTAGAAAACGCAAGCTGGGGTCAGGTGAACGCATCAGCTTTGCGGAACTCCTCTCGGTTACCCCCACCTACATCGACCCAGATTCACCTATGTTTTCCTGTAATAGTCTTACATATCAAATTGTTGAACACGTAGGGTACGAATCAAAACCGTTGGCTCTCTCGGCACGCGCACTGCAGCAAAGCGCCGCGTGCCATCGAGCTTCGACTCAGACACCAGCGTAGAACGAAGCGTCGACACGCGGTGGCGACGGCCCATCTCGGAGGTCGGCGCACCGCAAGTCGTCGACGACATGCCGACCTCGCGCATGCTGCGCGCGTGGCTGGTCGGTGGCCGCTACGAGCTCTCGGACGAGATCTCCACCGGCGGTATGGGTCGCGTCTACCGGGCCGTCCATCGCGACCTCGGGCGGCCGTTCGCGCTCAAGCTGTTGCTCGAGACCCACCGACAAAATCAGGACAGCCGCGAGCGCTTCTTCGTGGAGGCCCGCCTGGCCTCCGCGCTGTGTCACCCCAACATCGTCTCCGTCACCGACTACGGGCTCGACGAGCAGCACGGCTGCTACCTCGTCATGGAGCTGCTCGAGGGCCAGACGGTGCGCGTGCGCATGCACGAGGCTGCGGTGTCGCCGCGGCAAGCCTTCGACATCGTCGACCAGCTTACCGGTGCGGTGCGCTACATGCACACCCGCGGCATCGTGCACTCCGACATCAAGCCCGAGAACGTGTTCCTCGCGCGGCAGGAAGGCGAGCCGCGCCGGCGCAACATCGTGAAGCTCCTCGACTTCGGCTTGTCGTTCCGCTCGGGCGCCGCGCCGGAGAAAACGCTGGGCGGGACGCCGCCGTACATCGCGCCGGAGCGGTTGCAGGGTGCGCCGCAGTCACCGTCGAGCGACGTCTACTCCCTTGGCGCCGTGCTGTACGAGCTGCTCACCGGCCGGATGGTCTACACCGGAACGGTGCCGCAGATGGTCGACCGCACCGTCGCTGGGCCGTTGCCGCGACCGCCGTCGCACCATGTGCCGGGGCTCGATTCGCGCATCGACGCGCTGGTGATGCGCGCCCTCGAGCGCGACCCGGCGAAGCGCCACCACACGGCCGAGGCCTTCCACTTCGAGCTGCGCACGGTCATGAGCATGTCGGGGCTCAAGGTGCGCCGCACCGAGCGCGTCGATCACGTGGCTTTGCCCGATCTGCGCGCCGCCGTCGATGCCGCGCTCGCCGCAGCCGAGCGCGGCGACCTCGACGGGGTAAGCCGCATCCTCGAGGCCGCGAAGCTCCGCAACGACACGTTCGGTGAGCTTGCCGTGATGAAGAACGACGGCGGAGACAATCGCTAGACGGAGGCTCCGCCGCTGGCGCGGCCCCGGCTGAACGGGTAGGGTCGGGTTACATGGCGCCCATGGGACAGGTTCGTTCGTGAGGCTGGTTCGCATCGCGCTCGCCCAGGTCGACACCACCGTCGGTGCGATCGAATCGAACCTGAAGGCCGCGCTCGAGGTGGTGCCGCAGGCTGCAGCCGAAGGTGCGACCGTGCTCGTCTATCCCGAACAGCTGCTCTCGGGCTATCCGCCAGAGGACCTGGTGCAATGGCGCGGCTTCGTCGATGCGCAGCAGCGTGCGCTCGAGGCGTTCGCGCGGGCCACGGCCGATCAAGCGATGGTCATCGTCGCCGGCGTCACGGTGCGACGCGACGACGGCGTGTACAACTGCGGCGCTGTGCTGCATCGCGGGCGGATCCACGGCCTGGTGCCGAAGGAGAAGCTGCCCACCTACAACGTCTTCTACGAGGGCCGCACCTTCAACGCGGGCAGCGCTGGCCTCTACGACGAGCTGTTCGGCGCGCCGTTCGGCGACCTCGTGTTCCAGTGCGACTTCGGCACGCTCGCGGTCGAGGTCTGCGAAGACCTGTGGTCACCCGATGGGCCCATGCGCCGGCGTTGCTACGCTGGTGCGGAGCTGGTGGTGAACCTGTCGGCATCGCCGTTTCGGGTGGGCATCGTCGACACGCGCCGCGAGATGATCGCGACGCGCGCGGGCGACAACCAAGCGGTCATCGCGTACACCAACCTCGTCGGCGCGAACGACGGTCTCATCTTCGACGGCGGCGGCTTCGTCGCGCAGAACGGTCGCGTGGTGCTCGAGGCCCCGCGCTTTGCACGCGGCATCGCGTGCGTGACGGTCGACCTCGATCGCACGTCTCGCCTTCGCGCCGAGAACACCACGTGGCGCGGCGACCAGGCGTCCGCGCGGCCCGAGGCGAACCAGGTGCGCACGGTCCAGGTGCCGGGAACGACGGATCGCCGCGGCCTCCGTTATCCCGCGCCGGCGCACCGCAGCTTCTTCCTGCCGATGCCCGAGCAGCCGAAGGTCACGCAGCGCGCGCGCTTCTGCGAAGAAATCCTCGACGCGCTCGCGCTCGGCATCGGGAGCTACTTCGAGAAGGTGGGCGCGTGGAAGACGCTCGGCGTCGCACTCTCGGGAGGCCGCGACAGCTTGCTCGTGATGCTCCT
>JAYUBF010000310.1:0-10450 GCA_043741435.1 Myxococcales bacterium | reverse complement strand
CTTCGTGTCGCCGGCGATGCCCGTCGAGAGGAGCACCATCCCCGCGCCCTCCATGTGCGAGAATCCGCCGAAGGTGGAGATGATGTCGCGCGCGCGCGGGTCCGACGGGCCCTTCATCTCCGCGTGGGTGAGGAACCGCGACTCGCAGAGCCCGAGTGCGGCCGCGAGGTCGGCCGCCGTCTTGGTGCCGAGCGCCGTGGCGTCGCACGAACCGACCGTCTCGTCGACGGTGCCGTCGCAATCATCGTCGACACCGTTGCCTGCGACCTCGAAGGCCATGGGACCGATGGCCGGGTTGCCGTCGTTGCAGTCGCCGTCTTCCGGCGCATAGCCGTCGCCGTCGTGGTCGTTCGGATTGGGCGCGATGACGCCCGCGAGATCTGCACTGGCCCCGGCGACACCGCGGCCAGCGTCGCAGGCAACGACGCCCAGCACCGCGCAGCAGGCGCAGGCAAGGTAGATCCATGCAATCGTTTGATAATTTCGCGGCATTGGGATTGGAGCAGTTTTTCCTACATGTCGTTGGAGTCGGCGTACTGTGCGACAAGTCGGAGGAAAGAATCAACACCAAATTGATGTATTTTGCGATACGCATTTTCCTTAACACTTCACCTCGGCAGGGCCTTCGGGTAGAAGCCACGCCGTGAGCAAGATTTCATTCAACGCACCGGGCAAGCCCCACGGCGAGCGGCCGCCGACGCTGGCCGCGCTCCTCCGGCTGAAGGAAGGCTGCACTTGGGGCCGCGCGCAGACCCTGTGCGAGCGCGGCAAGGTGAGCGTGAACGGCGTGATCGAGATCGACGCGGCGGCACGTCCTCGTCCGGGTGATGTGATCGAGATCGACGAGGCGCGTCCACGGCCGAAGCCGAAGACGGTGCCGATCGTGTTCGAGGACGCGCACCTCGTGGTGATCGACAAGCCGGCGGGCATCTCCAGTGTGCCGTACGAAGAGCGTGAGATCGGGACCGCCATGGACGCCGTCCGCGACGCATGGCGGGCGCAGGGCAAGCGCGCGACCGAGACGCCGCTGCTCGTCGTGCACCGCATCGACAAGGACACCTCGGGCCTCATCGCCTTCGCCAAGACCAAGCCCGCAGAGAAGGCGATGGGCGGCCTCTTTCGCACGCACGATATCGAGCGCACGTACATCTGCGTGGCGCATGGCGCGGTGCTGGATACGCGCGTCGAGTCTCGCCTCGTCGAAGATCGTGGAGACGGCCTGCGCGGCTCGGCCAAGCAACCACGCCAAGGCAAGCGCGCGGTCACACACGTGAAGCGCCTCGAGGCGATGCCGGATACCACGTTGCTCGAGGTGAAGCTCGAGACCGGCAAGACCCACCAGATCCGCATCCACCTCGCCGAGCTGGGGCACCCTCTCGTCGGTGAGCGCGTCTACGTGCGCGACTACACGCGCCGCACCGGTGATCCGATCGCGAGCCCACGTCTGTTGTTGCACGCGGCGACCCTGGGCTTCGTGCACCCGATCACCGGCGAGAAGGTGGCGCTCTCGTCTCCGCTGCCGCCGGCATTCGAGGCCGAGCTCGACGCGTTGCGCAGCCGCCCGTCGGCTCACGCAAAGGCGAGCGCAAAAACGACCGAGAAGCCGGTCGCCAGAGCTACTTCGCCGGCACCTTCGCGCAGTCCAAGAGCCAAAGCTTCAGCCCGTCCGGTCCCGAAGAAACCAGCGCCAGCCCCTCGCCGACCGTCGCCTCGGTAACGAGCGCTTCGCTCGGCGGTAGATCCATCCCGTGCCCGTCGGGCGCGGTGCAGCGAAGCCCGTTCGTCGCCTTCGTACAGCGGCTCTGCATCGCGGGCGCTTCACCGAGCGCGCTTGCTTGCATGTCGGCGCGCGCCCGCCCCTTGCCGTCCACTTTGCGGGCGAACTGCGCGCTCCCCTCGCGCCACGCGACCACGTACCCGTCCGCGTCTGCCTTCAAGGTCGGCGCCTCCAGTGGGACGGCTCGATCGACGATCTCCGCGCTGGGGCTGCGCGCGACGCCTTGTCGATCGAGCGCGAGGAAGCGCAGTGTTTCGCGTTCGCCCGCATGCTCGCTCCACGCCAAGACGTAGCCGTTGGTGCTCGCTTCGATTGCCGCAGCGCCGCGCGCCTTGCCTTGCGGCGCGAGCCTGACGGAACGAGGACGACACACGGGCGGCGCTTTGGCGACGGGAACGCCAGTCTTCGTGCGGGGGCCGCTGGTGACGGTGGTGGCACACCCCGCGACGCAGATTGCTGCGCCGAGCACGAGGACGCTCGCGCGCATGAATGCGCGTGGCCACTGCGACCCAGACGAAAGGCAACTCACGCGGATGAGATAGCACAGTTGTTGACGCGGACTGGGGCCGCAGACAACATCTCCGCATGTCCGATCACCCCGTCAACGAAGGTCGTCGTCGAATCTGTCAGGCTTTCTGCGCAACGGGGGGCCTCATCGCGGTCTCGGCGCTGCCCGGCTGCGGGAGTGACGGCGGTACGCAGGCTGCCTGCAGCGCCAATTCCGTGGGCGCCGGAGATGCGAAGACCCTCGCCGTCGGGCAGGTGCGTTACGTGGAGTCCTTGGCGGTGTTCGTTTGCCGCGACGCGGGCGGCTACTTTGCCATCGACGCGGCCTGCACCCACATCGGCACCGACGTGGACTTCGTCAGCCAGTCCGCGGGCTTTCGGTGCCCGCTGCACGGCTCCACCTTCGACTTCAACGGGAAGGTACAGGTCGGCCCGGCCACCATCGACCTACCGCACTACTCGCTGTGCACCACCGAGTCGGGGCTCCTGATTGTCGACACCGCGCAGCGCGTCACCAGCGACACCCGCCTCGTCGTGTGATCGGCCTTCGGCCCGTACGCTGCGCGCTGGTGGCGCTTGCGCTCTTCGGCAGCGGGTGCTTCGAAGTGCGCTACCTCGCGAAGCAAGGCGTCGGGCAGTGGCGCCTGTTCCGCGCGCGCCGCAGTGTCGTCGACGTGCTCGGCGATCCCAACACCGATGAGCGCACGAAGCGACGGCTGCGGCTCGCGATGGAGGCGCGCAACTTTGGAGTCGAGGTCCTCGGCCTGCGCGGCGGCGACAACTACACGCGCTACCTGCCGACGGGTGGAAAGCCCGTTGCGTACAACCTCACGGCCGCGCCCAAGGACGAGCTGCGCCCGCTGGTGTGGCGCTTCCCCATCGTCGGCGCGGTGCCCTACCTCGGCTTTTTCGAGGAGAAGGACGCGCACAAGATGCAGCTCTCGCTACGCGACCGAGGCTTCGATACGTACCTGCGACCGGTCGCGGGCTACTCCACGCTCGGGCTCACCTCCGACCCGATCTACGAGTCGATGCTCGACGAGGGCGATGCGCGCATCGTCGAGGTGGTGTTGCACGAGATGCTGCATGGCACGATGTACCTCGCGGGTCGGTCGTCGTGGAACGAGAGCTTGGCGAGCTTCGTCGGCGTGCACGGCGCAGCGCAGTTCTTCGCCAGGCGCGGGGGCGACGAGGCGGGCCAACGCGTGCTCGCCGAGGCCAAACAGCGTGAGCTCGACGAGGCGCGCTTCTACACGTTCCTCGAGCCCCTCCACCTCGCGCTCGAGAAGCTCTACGCCGAGCCCATCTCGCGGGAGGAGAAGCTTCGTCGCCGCGCCGAGGTCTTCGACATGGCACGCGCGCGCTTCGCGGAGATGTATCCAGGGCGCCGCGGCGTGTTCTCCGACCCGCGGTTGAACAACGCGGTGTTCGTGTCGTACGGCGTGTACCACCAGGGCGCCCCCGAGCACGAGCGCATCTACAAGCGCCTGCGCGGGGATCTCACGGAGATGGTGCGGTTCTACAAGTACGCCGTCGAGAACACCGAAGATCCGATCGCCTGGCTCTCGCGCTTTTAAGGCGCCGTAGCTTGTCAGTCGGGCATGCCGACACTATGGTTGCGCGCCATGAGCGACGAGAGGTCCACCAACCCGTTCCGTGCCGACCTCCTGCACGGGCAGGTCGCGCTCGTCACCGGGGGTGGCAGCGGGATCGGTCTCGCCACCGCGCGTGCCTTCCTGCAGCTCGGGGCCAAGGTCGCGATCTGTGGTCGTAACCAGGCGCGTCTCGACGCCGCCAGTGCCGCGCTTTCGGCCGAGTTTCCCGAGAAGGTCTTCGCGCGGACGGCCGACATCCGCGAGCCCGCGCAGATCGAAGCGCTCGTTGGTGAGGTGACCGCCAAGCTCGGTGGATTGCATGTCCTCGTCAACAACGCGGGCGGTCAGTTCCCCGCGCCCGCCGCGGCGATCAGCTCGCGTGGCTTCGAAGCGGTGGTGCGCAACAACCTGCTCGGGACGTTCAACGTCACGCGCGAGGTGGCGGTGAAGGTGTTCATCCCGCAGAACCGCGGTGTGATCGTGAACGTCATCGCCAACATCGCGCGCGGGTTTCCCGGGATGGCGCACACCGGTGCAGCGCGCGCGGGCGTGGAGAACCTCACCATGACGCTCGCCATCGAGTGGGCGCACTTCGGCATCCGCGTGAACGCGCTGGCGCCGGGCATCATCGAGTCCGAAGGCATCAAGCAGTATCCCGAGGAGCTGGTCGAGGCGAGCCGCAAGCGCACCCCGCTCAAGCGCCTCGGCTCCGTCGAGGAATGCGCACATGCGATCGTGTACCTCGCCTCGCCGGCGGCCAGCTACGTCACCGGCACCACGCTGCGCATCGACGGCGGCGCATCCTTGTGGGGCGATAGCTGGTTGATTCCCGAGCCCGGCGAGCCCGGCGCCGGACCGGCCGGGTTCACGAGGTAGCACTTGTCCTCGTTCGCCGATTTCTTCCGACGCATCGGCGCCTTCGGTCGCCCGCTCGACGTGTCGGCCCACGGCTCGAACGGTGATTCGCTGTTCGGCTGGATCACCCTCGTCATCGCGATCGTGTTCGCCGTGGTAGTCGGTCACTTGCTGATGGTGTTGTTGCGCTCACGACGTACGGACGTTCCCTCCACCAGCGACGGCGATGACCTGCGCGCGGTGCTGATCGTGGGCGTCGCCACACTGGTGCTCGCTCTCGCCATCGACGGCGTCGCGCTGCTGCGCGGCAATGGCGATCTCGACGCCTTGTTGCGCCGGCCGACCGCGGACGAGCGACCGATCGAAGTCGAGGTGCTCGGGCAGCAATGGGCGTGGGCCTTCCGCCTCGCCGGCGCCGATGGTCGCTTCGGCACCGACGACGACATCGTGACGCTACACCACCTCACGCTGCCCGCCGGCCGGCCCGCGCGCCTCGAGATGCGCTCGAAGGACGTGATCCACAGCCTCTATTTCCCGCAGCTTCGCATCAAGCGCGACGTGCAACCCAACACCACGACCGAGCTATTGCTCGAGCCCACGCGAGCGGGTGACTACGAGATCGCGTGCGCACAACACTGCGGCGTCAACCACTACAAGATGCGTGCGGTCCTCACCGTCACGAGCGACGCGGACTTTGCCAGCTACGTGGAGCGCGAGAGCAAGCTCGCCGTGGAGCGCGCGGGCGCCCGCACCAGCGACGGTGATTGGACCTGGCCGTACGGGGCCATGCCGCAATGATAGGACAGGCGCTGCGGCGCATCGTATCGCTCGATCACAAGGTGATCGGACTCCAGTACCTGTGGCTCGGGCTCGTCGGCTTGCTGATGGGCGGCCTCATGGCCCTGCTCATTCGCTTCTCGCTGGCCCATCCCGGTGCGCCTGTTCCGCTCGTCGGGCGACTGCTGTTCGGCCCCGATCGCGCGATCTCCCCCGCCGCGTACACCGAGCTCTTCTCGCTACACGGCACGGTGATGATCTTCTTCGCGGTCACGCCCATCGCGATCGGCGCCCTCGGCAACTATCTCATTCCGCTACTCATCGGCGCACGTGACATGGCGTTCCCTCGCCTCAACGCCGCATCGTTCTGGGTGCAGCTGTGCGGATCGATCGTGCTCACGCTGGCGGCGATCGACCCTTCGGGCGCAGCCGCCGCAGGATGGACCGGCTACCCGCCTCTCTCCACCACCGTCGGGACACCGGGCCGAGGCCTCACGCTGTGGGCCCTCGCGCTGATCTTCGCCGGGGTTTCCTCGACGCTCGGCGCCATCAACTTCATCGCCACCACGCTCACTATGCGTGCGCCCGGCATGAAGATGATGCGGCTTCCGCTGACCGTGTGGGGGTTGTTCCTCACGTCCATCCTGAACGCGTTGTTCGTCCCGGTCGTGAGCGCCGGCATGCTGCTGCTGCTCTCCGACCGCCTCCTCGGCACCCGCTTCTTCGTCGCTGCGGCGCTCGTGAAGGGCGGCGGCGACCCCCTCGTGTACCAGCACCTCTTCTGGATCTTCGGCCACCCCGAGGTCTACATCCTCATCCTGCCGACGTGGGGCGTCGTGTCCGACCTCCTCGCGTGGTACTCGGGCCGCCCCGCGTGGGGCTACCGCCGCACGGTGCTCTCGCTGTGCGCCATCACGCTCCTGTCAGGCGTTGTCTACGGCCACCACATGTACGCCACGGCGATGAGCCCGCTGCTTGGTCGCGGCTTCATGGTCCTCACCATGCTGGTCTCGGTACCGGCGACTGTGATGTTCCTCGATTGGATGGGCACGCTGTGGCGCGGCAAGGTGCGCGGCTTGCCCCAGATGTGCTTCGCCATCGGCGTGATGATCGTGTTCTCCGTCGGTGGCCTCACCGGCCTGTACCTCGCCGACGTTCCCATCGACCTCTACCTGCACGACAGCTTCTTCGTGGTGGGTCACTTCCACCTGACGATGGCCGCTGCGGTGGTGCTCGGCCTGTTCGCTGCCGTGTACCACTGGTACCCGAAGATGTTCGGCCGCACGATGAGCCGCGCGCTGGGTCTCTGGCACTTCTGGCTCACCCTCCTGCCATTGATGGGCGTGTTCTTCATCATGCTGTGGATCGGTCACGCTGGGCTGCCACGCCGTCTCTACGACCCGTCGGTGTACGAAGCCTTTCGTCCGCTGCGCCGGTGGAACGCCGCGGCCACGCACCTCACGTACGTGTTGTTCCTCGGTCAGATGATCTTCATGTGGAACTTCATCGCGAGCCTCGGGCGCGGAGCGATCGCCGGCAATAACCCGTGGCAACTGCCGACGCTGGAGTGGACCACCACATCGCCGCCCCCTGTCGAGAACTTCGCGCGCGCGCCCGTGGTGGTGCGCGGGCCGCACCAGCCCGACGGAGCGGGCGGATATCTTTCGCAGGCCAACGCTGCACAGGCTGATCTCGCGCAACGCGATCAGGCGGACACCGAATGATGGCGGCCAACCCATCGCTCATCCCGCTGCGCGCGCGTGACACACGCGAAGCCCGGACGTCTCGCGTCGGAATGATCGTGTTCATCGCTGGCTGGACGATGATGTTCGGCGCGCTATTGGTAGCCTTTCTCCTCCTGCGCGCCGGGATCGACGACGATCACTGGCCGCCCCGCGGCGTGCCCACCATCGCGCTCACGCTGCCGGCAATCGCGACGTTCGTGCTGATGCTCTCGAGCGTGGTCTTGCAACTCTCGATCGCCGCGGTTCGGTCCGCGCGCCCGAGCTCGTTTCGCGCGCTGCTCGTCGCCAGCATCGTGCTCGCGATCGTGTTCCTCGTCGTGCAAGTGGCCTCCTGGCGCGCCATGTTGCACCGCGGGCTCGCACCCACTAGGGGCCTCTACGCGGCCAGCTTCTTCGGCCTCACCATGTTCCACGCGGTGCACGCGCTCGTCGGTGTCATCGGCCTCGGTTCGTTGCTGCCGCGCGCGCGACGCGGCGCGTTCGGCGCGCACGATCACCTGGCCGTTCGCAACTGGTCGTTGTACTGGCACTTCGTCGGCGCAATGTGGCTGGCCTTCTTCGCGGCGATCGCATGGGCCTGACCCTACGGACTACCGTCGCTGCATTGCTGCTGTCACTCGCGGCCTGCGAGCGTGCGCCGTTCACCACGCCGCGAGCGCTCGGGGGTCGCAGCTACAGCGCGGCGCAGCTCAACCGCGGCTTTCATCTCTATCGCAAGGCGTGCCGCGCGTGCCATGGCGATGAGGGCGATGGTCATGGCGCCTCGGCGCAAGGCCTGTGGCCCCCGCCGCGCGATCTCACGCAGGGGCTCTACAAGTTCGGCCGCGTGCCGGCGCCGGGCCTCCCGCCGGACGCGGAGCTCGCGCGCATCTTGCGCAACGGGCTCGACGGCACGGGCATGTTGCAGTGGACCCTCGGCAACACCGATCTCGATGCGCTGCTCGGCTACGTGAAGACGTTCTCGCCACGCTGGCAGAAGGAGCGCGCCGAAGAAGCGGTGACCGCCGGCACCGATCCCTTCGCCGGGCAAACCGATCGCGCGGCGATCATTGCTCGCGGTGAAGCGCTCTACCACGGCAAGGCGATGTGCTCGACGTGTCACCCGGCCTATGCGACCCGCGCGCGCTTGTTCGAGATCAATGCCGCGCTCGGGAACGCCGCGGCGCCACCGTACTCGGACCTCATGTACTCGAGCCGGGTCAAGGACACCGAGTATTGCTGGCGCTGGCACCCCGGCCCCGTCAGCCCCGTCAACGACGACAGGACGTGCGATGAGCCAGTCCACGCGGTCCCCCCCGACTTCCTGCACGACCCGCTGCGCGCCGTGCGCGACGTCGACCGTCCTCGCGAGCTGTTCCTTACGCTGGCAGGCGGCATCAGCGGCGCCGGTATGCCGCCGTGGAAGGGCGCACTGCCCGACGAAGATCTATGGGCCATCAGCCATTACGTCGAGTCGCTGTTGCAGCACAGGGGTTCGCCGGCGGCCCGAACGCTGGCGGACAGCCTACGCGCCGACGAGAACCAAACCTGGATGCCGCCGCGGTAAGCAACGCAAGCACGATGATTGTTGTGGCGCTACTCGCGATCGCGTCATCAGGGAGACTTCGCGATCGTCTCCAGTCGAGAGTCCGGAGTGATCCTCGCCCGCTTCCGTGGACATCCGAATAAGCGCGAGGGTGCGCGAGGAGTGGCCCATGGCGAAACGAAAACGATGTCCTTTTTCTTCTTCGACCTAGGCTCGACTTGAGCATTTTCGGACCGAGCCGTCGCGTCGCGAGGAGCCTCGGCAGCAACGAGCGACGAGCGAGAATACTGGTGGTATTCGACCGAGGAGCGAGGAAGCCGACGAGGCCCGTCGCAGCGACGGCGAAGGGAGAAAGTGCTCAAGTCGAGCCTCGTTGCTCAGGGCGTTGTCCCCCTGAATGTTGGAATTGAAGTGGCGGCTCCACCTGCCCCGAGACCATTTTCGAGGTTGAGAAAAAACGGAGAAGCCGCCAATGGGAAAAGCTGCCAAGAAGAAAGTGAAAGTCCAAGAGGAATCGTTCGGGCAACGTGTGCTGCCGTTGGCCGCGCTGATGTTCACACTGCGGCGTGGGCTGCGTGAGTTCGTCGTCGAGGCCGGGACGCAGGCGCTGCAGGTATTGCTCGAGGACGAGCGTACTCTGAAGTGGACCCCTTTTTCGTACCACCTGCTAAGAGAATATTTGCCCTGCTCGATACAAAGCAGAAAGAGCGGACAAATGAAGAATACGAGAAAGAAGCACGATGCGGAGTTCAAGGCCAAGGTCGCGCTCGCAGCGGTGCGCGAGGAGGCGACGGTCCCGGAGTTGATGCGCCGATTCGGCGTTCACTCGTCGCAGGTCTACCACTGGGAAAAGCAGCTACAAGACCGCGCTGCGTCAGCGTTCTCCGACGAGCAGGGGCGCCCGGGAGAGGACCACTCCGC
The DNA here is from genome assembly GCA_043741435.1 of Myxococcales bacterium. Lineage (GTDB taxonomy): Bacteria > Myxococcota_A > Polyangia > Palsa-1104 > Palsa-1104 > JBDTCO01. The sequence goes on along the minus strand of JAYUBF010000310.1, from coordinate 748 downwards.
CGAGTCGCTGCAGAAGATTGGCGAGCTGACGATGGAGCGCGATTTTTTGTCACGGGGGTTGCGGCACTACAACTGAGCGAGCGCCGGACCCTGATCGACCCATCACAGACGCTCTCGCAGCGAAGGCAGTGTGAGCTCTTGTCGCTGAATCGCGGAGCGACGTACTACCAACCCGTGACGGTCTCCGATCCGTAGCCCACGGCTGAGCAGCTCCAGCTCGGCCTCAAAGCCACGCTTGTCGGGATGTAGCGCACGCGCCACGCCAGACAAGATCGTCGTCCCCGCCATAACCGACCCCACGACCCAGTCCCGCACCAACCGCTTGCCGGCCTCGGTTACGTGCGTTGTGATTTTTTGGATAGACCTCTCCAACCACCGTAGCTTTCGCATTGGCGAGCCTCTTTCTTGGTGCCGTGCCCAGGGACGGCAATGCGGCTGTAGTCCAAGAACAGAGGCTTGTTAATTTTCTCGAGGAGAAATCGTATTTCACGATCGATTTCGATCAATTGGGCGACCCGTACTTTTGCTTCGAAACGGCCCCATCGCTGATTTGCCAAGCGCACACGTCGAACTCAAAGCTGTAGAGGGTCCACATCTCCCGCCCCTTGACTCGTCGCGCCGCACCTCGAACCAGAGCCCCTTCCCTCCATCGGCATTACCCGACTTCCTCGGTACTATGGGCTCCTCCGACTCCTGCCTTGAGCCGCCTCCTGGGCGGTTGATCCGCTTCGGGTCAAGGTCAGGTCTC
>JAYUBF010000309.1:0-3236 GCA_043741435.1 Myxococcales bacterium | reverse complement strand
TCGGGCGGCCATGTCCGAGACCAACGCTTCTTCCGTACGCCACCTGTTCGGCACCGACGGTGTTCGCGGCGTCGCAAACGTAGAGCCGATGACGCCCGAGACCGCGCTCAAGCTCGGTCGCGCGGTCGCTTATCACTTCCGCCACGAGACCCGTCGCGGGCGCATCGTCATCGGCAAGGACACGCGCCTCTCCGGTTACATGTTCGAGACGGCCATGGCCTCGGGCATCTGCTCCATGGGCGCCGATGTGATGATCTGCGGTCCCTTGCCGACGCCGGGCATTGCGTTCATCACGTCATCGATGCGCGCGGACGCCGGCATCGTGATCTCGGCTTCGCACAACCCCTATCAGGACAACGGCATCAAGATCTTCGCGGCCGACGGCTTCAAGCTCCCCGACGACGTCGAGGCACGCCTCGAGTACCTCATGACCAGCGACGAGCTCGATCGCAACCGCCCGGACGCTGCGCACATCGGGCGCGCCACCAAGATCGAGGACTCGCGGGGTCGCTACACCGTGTTCTTGAAGAGCGTGTTCCCGCGCAACCTCACGCTCGACGGCCTGCGCATCGTCGTGGATACCGCCAACGGTGCTGCCTACAAGGTGGCGCCCTGGGTGTTCCAGGAGCTCGGCGCCACCGTCATCCAGCTGGGCAAGTCGCCCGATGGCATGAACATCAACGAGGACTGCGGCGCGCTGCATCCGCAAACGATGTGCGCCGCGGTCAAGCGCTACGGTGCGCATCTCGGCATCGCGCTCGACGGAGACGCCGACCGCGTCATCATCGCCGACGAGCAAGGCGAAGAGGTCGACGGCGACACCATCATGGCGATGGTCGGGCTCCGGATGCTCGAGCGCAAGGAGCTGAACAAGGGCACCATCGTTGCCACGGTGATGTCGAACCTCGGTCTCGAGCGCGCTGTCGACGGGGCGGGAGGGAAGCTCATCCGCACGTCGGTCGGCGATCGCTACGTCGTCGAGGAGATGCGCAAGAACGGCTACAACTTCGGCGGCGAGCAGTCGGGTCACCTGGTCTTCCTCGATCACATGACCACGGGCGACGGCATCCTCGCCGCGCTGCAGGTCCTCTCGGTGATGCTCGAGAGTGGTAGGCCCCTCTCGGAGCTGCGTCGCGTGATGACGCGCTATCCCCAGGTGCTGGTGAACCTGACGGTGAAGGAGAAGAAGCCCATCGAGTCGCTCGCCGATGTGATGAGCCTCATCGGCAAGGTCGAGGCGAAGCTGGGCAAGGAAGGCCGCGTGCTCGTCCGCTACTCCGGCACCGAGCACAAGGCGCGCGTGATGGTGGAAGGCCCCGACGAGCCGACTATCCGAGGGTACGCCGAGGAGATCGGCGAGCTGTTGGTCCGCGGCTGCGCCTAGTCGTCGCCGGCTGAAGTTCCGATCGTTTTTGGGGCCAGAATTCCGGTCGTCCTCGCGCACGTACACGTGAGACGTGCGCGTAGTCGTCCTCGTAGTGGTGCGCGTGCGCGTGACCGTGCACGGCTACGCGCACCAGAAACGACTACGTGGACGAGCACGTTTACGGGCAGGAGGAGGAGTACGAAGGTGCCTACGTGACCGGCGGCCGCCCTTTGTAGGTCCAGCGGAACGGCTTGGCGAGCAGGGCGATTGAAGTAGTCGATGAAGTCGAGAATCCGTTTCCCGAGCGCCTCCGTCGACGAAAACGAGCCGCGCGGTAAAGCGCGTCGCGCGAGGATGCTGAACCAGCATTCGATCTGGTTCAGCCATGAGCAGTGCTTGGGCGTGAAGGCGAACCGAACTCGATGCGTTGCATCGACCAGGAAAGCGCGCCTGCCCGCTACGTTGTGCAGGATGCCGGAGCGGCCCTTGCTACCCAAGTCGCCTTCGAAGCCCTCGAGCTTCTCTTCCGTAGTTGTTTCACACCGCTCAGCTTCGGCGAGGCACCCGCTCTCGTCGCGCCAGCGGTGCCCCCCTGTGTCAGGGTAGTTGCGTGATGCCTGGAGGTATCCATGGATCCGTAGGGTGAAAGTCCCGAAGCGGCAAAAGATCGAAGCCGCATAGCTGGAGTGGCGCCGACGAGGGAAATCCCGTCGGTGAAGCCCACTGACAAAACCCCGCTTGGCGGGGCGAGCGAGTGCGTGGGCCGCAATGGTGAGTGAACGTCCAGTCGAGGCCTCGTCAACTGTATTCCGGGTGTCGAGCCGCCACAATTACGGTGAAGACAGCAGGTGCCTCGAAAGCGATCTGCGAGAGCACCGCCCGGCGGGGTAGAGGACGGCGGCACATGCACAAGGCCATGGGTGGAAACAGGGAAGGGCTCCTCGCCCCGTGGAGAAAATCCACGGAAGCAAGGTAGCCGCGCGAGCCGAGAGGCGAAGCGCGGGGAAGGCGAGAGCCTGACGGATGGGTCCGTAGTAGTGATGAAGCGGGGTAATGCCCGTCGAGCGAAGGGGCCCTGCCGGAGGCAGTCGGAGCAAGAAGCGAGGCAGGAGCGGGATGATAAAGCCCACCATCAATCTGCAGGAGCTTCGAGCGAAGATAGGCCATCGGGCGAAATCCGCCCCTGCGCATCGCTTCTGGGGATTGCACGTCCACCTCTTGAAACTCGATACGCTCGAAGCGGCATACCTGGAGGCGATGCGGAATGGCGGCGCCCCGGGAGCCGACGGCGAGACGTTCGAGATGATCGAGGAGCGCGGGCGCGGCGAGTTTCTCACGGAACTCGCCACCGAGCTGCGCGCTGGCACGTACGGCCCCAGGCCGTATCGACGAAGAGAGATTCCAAAGGAAGGCGGCAAGGTCCGCGTGATCTCAATTCCTGCAATCCGAGACCGCGTGGTCCAAGGCGCAATCCGACTGATCCTGGAACCGATCTTCGAGGCCGATTTCTCGGATAGCTCCTTCGGAGCACGTCCGGGACGCTCAGCGCATCAGGCGATCGAGAAGGTGCGAAACGGACTGCGACAGCGCCGGCACCGCGTCGTCGATGTCGACTTGTCACGCTACTTCGACACCATCCAGCACGATCGGATGCTGGCGAAGGTCGCGCGGCGAGTCGTCGACAGCAACGTGCTCGCGATGGTGAAGCAGTTTCTCAAGAGCACAGGTGACAGAGGCGTACCGCAAGGTTCGCCTCTGTCACCGCTCCTCGCTAACCTGGCGCTGAACGACCTCGATCACATCATGGATCGAGGAAACGGCTTCATCACCTACACGCGGTATCTCGACGACATGGTCGTGCTCGCTCCCG
>JAYUBF010000308.1:0-10454 GCA_043741435.1 Myxococcales bacterium | reverse complement strand
TCAAGCGCTTGGCTAGCTCGACGGTATTCGTGTGTCCGGAGCGAGCTTTGAGGGCGACAGTACTTATGCTCGACACTTGCGAGATGGACTACTAGGTCACGACGCGTCACGGTCTCCGCCTTGCTCTACGGGGGGCATCGGAGGCCGAGATGAACCATTTCCGCCGCCCGATGAGCGGCCGGAAGTGTGTCGCGTTCGACACCGGGATCTCAACGGTGTTGCCGAATGGCCTCAGCTGCAACTTCGTCTCGCGGAGGCGCAACGTCACTTCCTCGTCGACGATCCCGTCGACGATGCGGAGCTTGTCGACGAACACAACGTTGGTGGTGCTCAACGGATCCGGATATCTGCAACCTTCCGGACACGGGATCTGGCCGCTTCAGCATCCGGTTCGAAGCTACTGCCTGGCGAACGTATCGCAGGCCTCGAGCTTGCCCGTCTTGAACCCACGTTGAAACCACTCCGAGCGCTGCGCCGAGGACCCGTGCGTCCAGCGCTCGGGCATCACCGTCCCGGTCGCGGCCTTCTGTAGCCGGTCGTCACCAACCGCGGCGGCCGCGCCGATGGCGGACTCGAGGTCACCCTGCTCCAGCAGCTTGCGCTCTGCCGTGGAGTGCGCCCATACGCCGGCGTAGCAATCGGCCTGAAGCTCCATGCGCACCGAGAGCGCGTTCCTTTGCTCCGGATCGGCGGACTGCGCGCGCCGCAGTTTTTGCTCCGTGCCGAGGAGGTTTTGCACGTGGTGGCCGATCTCGTGCGCGAGCACGTAGGCCTGCGCGAACTCACCAGGTGCTCCGAGGCGTCGGCTCAGCTCGCGGTAGAAGCCGAGGTCGATGTACACCTTCTCGTCGGCTGGACAGTAGAACGGACCCATCGCGCTCTCGGCCGCGCCGCAGCCCGAGCGCGTGCCGTTCTCGAAGAGCACGAGCTTGGTCTTGCGATATTCGGGCAACTTTTGTGCCCAGGTCTTCTGCACGTCGTCGAGGACGAAGGAGACGAAGCCAACCAGCTTCTCCTCCCCGGGACGGTTCGCGGGCGTGCCCTGGGTCTGCTGCGCGGGCTCGCCGCCGCCGCGGTCCACGCCGAGGAGCGTGAACAGATCGCGCTTGAACACGAGGCTCAGCAGCAGCAACACCACGGTGCCGCCGAGGCCCACTTTCATGCCGCCGCCGCCGCCGCCGCTGCCGCGCCGGTCCTCCAGATCACCACTCGCTCCGCCGTCATTCCATTTCATCGTCGCTGTTCGATGCTCCCTGGTGATTGAAAGTGCCTAAAAGCCCAGCTCCACGTCGTCGAACCACGATGACTCGACGGCGCTCGAGAATTCACCACGGATGAAGAGCCCCGTGACCGATGACAAGCTGGCGAGGAACGCCGCATCGGTGGCGACAGCGCCGGTGGTGGCATCGGTCCAAGCGCCGTTGGCCGGGAAGGGGACGCGATAGTCGGTCCACTCGGTCGAGGGGGCGGCGGGACCGCGGTACAAGCACACCTTGCCATCGGCCTGCAGCACGACGAGCGCCGCGGCGAACGGTTGCTGGGTGTCGGTGACGCGCATCGAGAACGACAGCGTGGCACCGACGTAGCTCGCGCGATTGCCGAAGAAAGACGAAGGCGCGGCGAAGTAGTCACCGTAGCCGTAGAACGTCTCGTCACGCTTGATGGCCATCTCGACGGCGTCGTAGAGCGCCGGAAGCTGCGTCTTCGGATCGACCTTCGGATAGTCGTGAGCGTCGGTGTTGAACCCTTGCAGCTTCCAGTCCTCGGCGCCTTTGTCGAAGTGGCTCGTGATCGGGGGCACCACCACGAACGGTGGCTCGCTGCTAGTACAACCTACGAGACCGAGGCAGACGACGAGGCCCGCGAGGGACGACCACGGACGCATATCAGCGCTCCACCGCTTGCAGCATGCGGTCGGTCTCGCGCGTGGTCTGCCGCACGGCCTCCACGCCATCCATGAGCTCGTCGAGCTGCCCACCCAGCTCCGTCGGAGATTGCATCGTGACGATCTGATCCGCGAGCAAGCGGAACGTGTTCTCGATGAGCTCGAGCTGACCGCGCGCCGAGGAGAGGTAGCCCCGGATTTCGGCGTACTTCTGCTTGCGGCGATCGAGGACCGTGCTGTTCTTGCGCGCGAGATCGCGCTTGCCGTCGTCAGGATCCTTCTCGAGGATCTGGTGGTAGCGACGCAGGTCGCGCTCGATGTCGTCGAGGTCCACCGACTTCAGGTAGTCCTGATAGCGCGCGCAGGTCACCGAGAGATCGACGAACGAGCGCACCAGAGCGTCGAGCTTGCCGAGCTCGCCAGACAGGAGCTCGACGGTGAACGATGGGTTTTCCCGTGCTAGGCGGTGGATCTGATCCTGCTTCTCGCGCAGCGCGAGGCAGCGCATGGCGTCGGAATCGGGCAGCGCCTTGAACTTGCGATCGAGCTCGGCCTTTTGCGCCGCGCTCATCTCCTCGTCCCAGCGCTTGTCGAACCACGTCTTGCGCAGGAGGCGCGAGTCGGGCGCGAACAGCATCCAGATGGCCTCGACGCCGGCGCCGGCGAGTCCCAGCCACCAGTTGCCGGTCAGAACGGCGGCCGATGCGAACCCGCCGAGGATGGCGTAGTTGTACGGGTTCTGGAACGCGTACTTCGCATACGGAACCTTCGGCTTGTCGGAATCGCGGTCGGCCATGGGTGGAGATCAGCTCTGGCCGAACAGCATACACCGACGACGTCGGTCGACCCCAGTGCGCGCGCGGGTGCTGGTGCCTTGAGACCCCGTCGTCCAAGTAATTGCGTAATGTTATGTTCGAGGGGACACGGTACACGGGGTGCAGAGACGAGAGATATGCGCAAATCAACGCTCACCTGCAGCCTCCTCTCTCTTTCGCTGATCGCTGGCCTCCTCGGATGTCAGGCGCCCACGCAACCTGGGGACGAGGGCACGTCGGCCGCGCAGAGCGCCCGCGCAGGCCGCGTGGGTGATGCGTGTTTCGCCAGCAGTGATTGCGCGGCCCCCCTTCTCTGCATGCGCAATGTTTGTATTGCCCCCAACGGGTTGTCCGTGCGGCCGGTCTGCAAGGCAAACAAGTCTGCCCAAATCACGCTGATGCAGCGCGACCCGGACGCGCAGTGGATCGGGGACGGCCCACCGCCCGGCGCATCCTATTCGCGCATCGGCGACTCGATCCGGACGGGCTACGACACGGGCGAGATCGCGAACTTTCCGACGGCCGAAGCCGGCTTCTACATCATCGTCATCGAGGGCCAGTCGGGCGGTACGCAGCAAACCGACGAGTTCGAGTACGACGGAAGGCCCACCCTGATCGAGCCAACCTACAACGGCTACTGCTACGCGGAGCCGGCCCAAGGTTGACCTGCGGCGCTGTAATCGACGTCGGCGCTGAGCAAACTCGGTTACGCGCCCGCTAAGATCGACGGCCTCGAGGGCCCGAACACCAAGGCCGCGGTGAAGGTCTTCCAGGCCGCCGCGTCGCTGCCGGTCGACGGGATTGGCGACAGGTACCGTTCGATCGCGGAGGCAACTCTCTGCGTGTTGCTCGGCCGTGAGCCCACTGCGACGATCGAGGTCGATGGCCCGATCGTGATGCAGACCCACATGCTCGCGGCCGTTTTCGTCGTCGTCGCGTCAAGCTGCTCTCGTTCGCCTGCACCCCCCACCAGCGCCAGCTCGGCTCCCGCCGACGCGTAGGCTACGCACAACGATGAGTCCGAGCACGAGGCGCTGCCGAGTCGGGTTCGACTGGCGGCGAGTGTCATCGCCGCGGCGGGCATCAGGACGGCCCCCGCCGGGCTGGAAGGACTCCCAGAGACCGTCAGCGTCACGGGAGAAGTCGGCTTATAGGAAGAATAAAGCTTGCCGCTGCGCGTGCGAACGCCGTGCGCGCAGGCGTCGCGGACTTCGTTCAATTCACCGAGGCCTCGCTCGGTACGCTCCGACCGCCCGCACCGAAGGGCCTCGTCGTCATGAACGCGCCGTATGGCAAGCGCGTCGGCGCCGTCGGCAGTTCACTGCCCGCGCTCTATGACGCGCTCGGTCGATTGCTGCGCGGACCGTTTTCGGCCTGGCGCGCAGCGGTGCTCGTCGAAGATCGCAAGCTGCTTCCGCGCATCGGCGCCGATCCGCGTCGCGCGATCCGCCTCGAGAACCGTGGTCTCCGCGTCTGGATCGGCCTCCGCTGAGCGCTACTCGAGGTCGGGGATGAGCCCCTTGAGCGTCACCCAGTTCCGCGACTCGCGCGACGTGCTCATCATCGCGCGGTGGAGCGCCGTCGCGTAGGCGTCGGCCTCCGCTTCGTGGATCTCGAGTACGCGCTCCTCGGTTGCGGAGGTCAGCGCGGGCTTGAAGGTCTCGCGCACGTAGGACCTCTCTTTGGCCGTGAGGAGCAAGAGGGCGTCATCGCCGCCACCCTTCGGGATCTTCCCGGCAACGGTGAAGGTCGTCGTGGGTCTCCAGTTATTTCCGCGAGTGCCCTCCTCCTTGTCGATGACGAACACCACCTGCTCTCCGCTCGGGAGCTCGATCCGACCGACGCCCTCCTTTGCGTCGACCCAGCTCTCACCCTCGGGGTGCACCATCGCCCGCGCACGCGCCTCCCGGATGATCGCAGCGGTCGGCTTCGCGGCGGTCGGCTTCGCGGTCGCGGGCTTTCTGACCGCCATGGGGCTTTTCGACGAAGGCACGGAGACCGGCGCAGCATGTGCGCGAGTCCCGAGACCGGCGAACGAGAGGGTGGCGCAGAAAAAGAGCAGCATGTGGCGGCGCATCAGAATCCTCCTTGAGATCAGGGATGCTTGGGTTTGTGGCGTTTCGACAACGAGACATAGCGAAGCGCGTGCCAGCCACTCATCGCAGCGCAGTCGCTCGGCGATCCGCGTAGCATCGAGGAGTTAGCGGGGATCGCAGGGTCGCCGATCGCACGCTCCGAGCATTCGAAGTGACGACTTCCGTGGTAAGCGTTCACGTGCCGAGGGCGTCGGGGGCGATGAATCCGGAGTTGATCTGGGTGGTTGACTGAGGAATGTGCGCGGGAACGTACGGCTCCGGAGGCAGGGTCATCTGACCCCGGCGATTTTGAGCGATCAGGAGAGCAAAAGGGCGGGCGCCGCGCGACCGGTGAGCAAGGCGACGGCGGCCTCGTAGAAGAAGGCGTGGGCACTGCGCACTTGAAGGCGCAGGGTCTGCACCACGCTGAGCATGCGCTCGACAAAGCGGCTGCCGCGCTCGGACTGGGTGCCCAGGCTGACCTTGCGATAGATGACGCCGTGACGCAGCGCGCGCTCCGCCCGATTGTTTGTCGGCTCGACCCCTTGTCCGCGCACGAAGCGGAAGAAGGCCTCCCGCGATTTCAAGACCGACTGACATTTCGAGCGGGTCTCCGAGTCCGAAGCTTGGGCACCCAGCACGATAGCCGCTTCGATCTGCTCACAGACCGGCTCGATGGCGGCGAAGAAGGGTTGGCGATCCATCTCGCGCGCTCGATACGCGCGCCACATCGAGAACATCTCCGTCAGCCGAGCCAAGACCTGCTCACCGACGTAGCGCGGCACGCTCTGTGGCTGCTCCGACATTGCGGTGAACTCCCGCAACAGGTGCGCCCAGCACACCTGCCGTTGCTCCCACGGCACGAAGGCGTAGCCGCTGTAGCGATCGGACACCAAGATGCCGCGAAAATCTTTCGACAGCAGTTCTTGTGCCGCTTCGCTGGTTCTCCGACGGTGGATCTGAAACGCGACCGCCTCCTTAGTCCCGGCGGTCCACAGCCAGGCGAGTCGATTTCGCGGCTTCCACGGCGTCTCATCGGCGTATACGACGGGCGCCTGCGTTACGTGCTCGCGCACTTCCTCATACGGCACGCGTACCGCCTCGCTCATGCGCGCTTCGATCTGGCTGATGCCGCCGAGCGAGATCTCGACGCCCCACTGCGCGTTGAGCATCGCCTGGATTTGCCGTTTGCTCAGGCGATAGGCCGAGCTGAGCACCGCCGCCTGCGCCATCAGCCTCGGCCCGAACGGACTCTTCGGCGCATGCCCGGGCATCTTCGCCCTCGTCACCGTGCGGCACCGAGGACACGCCAGCGCCTCCAGGCGATACTCTGTCACGTCCGCGCGGAACTCTGGAATCTCCACCACCTGTTGCCGCACGGCCTGCCTGCACGGCTCGCCGCTCAGCTTGCCGAAGCAGCGGCGACACGTCGCGGGCCGATCCTGTTCTACGCGATCGACCTTCGCCTCGTCGACCAGCCGCCGCCACATCCCTCGACGTCTCTTACGCGGCTTCTTCGGCCCAGGCGCCGCCGCCGGCTCTTTCCACGGTGGGTCCGAAGAGGGGGGGGTGTTGCTGTTCTTGGAGCTCTTGCCCAACTGCGCCTCGAGCTCCGCGACGCGCGGCTCGAGTCGCACGATCGTCGCTTGTTGCTGCGCGACTACCTGCCGTAGCTCCGCAATGACCGCCAGTGCTTCCTCGAGCGTCACCATCTCGTTTGATCATGGCCGGTTACCAAACGCAAATTTTGCTGCGTGAACGCGTACAACCAACCCTGCAGACAGGGTCAGTTGACCCCAATCAGTGAGCGGGTGCGGATGGCAAAAGCGACGGTGCGTGGGAGTCCAGGGTTCTGGTCTCGAGGGCCGCGATGAGGAAGTCGAGGACGTTGCGGTTTTGGGCCGCGAGGCTTGTAGGAAGAATAAAATGCGCTTCTGAGCAGAAGGCAAGGCTCGCCGGATGGAGTCTCTCATTCTTGTTGAGCCATGCTGATCGTGCTCTCCGTGAACCTCGCCAACTTCCTGCTCGGCGGCGTCATCGGTCGCGTGGCCGGCCTGCGTCGCGGTCACCAGGTGACCTGTGAGTTCTCGAGCGGCATGCGCTCCAACGGCACCGCGCTGGTCGTGGGCCTCGCCTCGTTCCCGGCCACGCCGCTCGTCACCGTGCCCGCCGCCATCTACATCATCTTCCAGCACCTCATCGCCAGCGTCGTGAAGTCGCGTCTCACCGCGAGGTTCAACGCCGTCCTCGAGAGCTCGCCGACGTTGCGCGCGATGACGGTTCCGGTGGAGATCATGCAGATGGCTCTCGCTCATCGCGCCGCGGAGCCGCCGCGCACCTAGCGCGCCTGCCTCTCATGCCTCTTCGACCCGCTTGCCTGAGCACCGCGCTCGCTCTCGTCGTCCTGTCCTCACCCGCGGCCGCCCAAGAGATTCCTCCGTCACAAGAGCCGAGGCCCGGTGTGGGCCAGCTCGCCGCGATGCAGGCGCAGCTCGACGAGCTGCGCGCACAACACCTCGCCCTACAGGAGAAGCTCGCGGCGCTCGACGCGCGCACGGCGCTGCAGACCCGCGAGGATCCGGTCGTGCCGAAGCACACCGTCACGTTCAGCGCGGCACCGGGTCGCGGCCTGGTTCTCACCGTCGGTGACGCATTCTCGCTGTCCATCCGGCCGCGCGTCCAGATCCGCGATTCCATCCTCCTCCACGGCAACGCGCCGACCACCAACGAGATCAACGTGAAGACGATGCGGCTGTGGCTCATGGGCCACATGCTCACCAAGGATCTCCAGTACGGCATCCAGCTCGCGTTCGGTGGGGCCGACAGCGACAAGGATTCACCGTCGCCGATCATGGACGCGTACGTCGATAACGTCCGCCTGCGGGACCTACACATCCGCATCGGGCAGTACTTCGTGCCGCTCGGGCGTCTCCGCACCACGTACGAGTACGCGCTCCAGTTGCCCGATCGCGGGCAGGTCGTGAACGAGCTGGGCCTCGACCGTGACGTCGGCATCACCCTGTCGTCGAACGATCTGTTCGGGAGCCACGGCATCCTCGGCTATCAGCTCGGCATCTACGGCGGCGAGGGCAAGAATCGCTTCGGTGGCGCCGCGGTGGGCTTCTTGTACGTGGCGCGCATCGGCGTCACGCCGTTCGGTCCATTCGACGACTACCTCGAGGGCGACGTGAACCGTGTGCGCAAGCCGCGCCTCGCGATTGGCCTCGGCGGCGCCTACAACCAGAACACCAATCGACAGAAATCCACGTTCGGCACCACGCTGACGCTGGGCACCTTCGACTACGGCCATGCCGCGGCCGACATGACCTTCAAGTATGCGGGCTTCGCGCTCAACGCCGAGGTGCTGTACCGGCAAGCGCGCCAGGGCTCGATGGCGGCGCTGGTGAACGGGGTCACGGTGCGCGAGTGGTCACGCAGCGCAATCGGGTACGTGATCCAGGCCGGCATGATGGTGCACAAGCGCGTCGAGCTCGTGGCGCGTTGGGACGATCTCCGCGCTGTCGGTGACACCGATCCCGCGCTCATCGCGCAGGTCGCGACTGCAGGCAAAGAGATCAACGGCGGCATCAACGTGTTCGTGAACGGTCACGCCTGTAAGTTCCAGGCCGACTATCAGTACCTGTTCGGCGACTCGATTCGCGGTGGACGCCACGGCGTGCAGATCCAGCTCGACGCGACGTTCTGACGATGCTGCCCCAGCGGCTCGGTGGCCTTCGGACCTGAGGTCAACCGACCCCAGTGTTCGATAACCGCCGGAGCCGCCACGAAAATAGTTGGCTCACGTCTTGCGATAGGAGAGGGCGATGTCTCGCTCGATCCTCTCCGGCTTCCTCGCGCTAACGCTGTGCGTCGGCGTCGCGTCGGTCGATGCGGCTGCGCTCCGTCCTGCGCCGCGCACGGTTCGGCGGACGCCCGCGCGAGTTGCGATGCGATCGGTGGCCCCAGCGCTGGCGCCCGCCGGGCTCGCGATCGGCCATCAGGCGATCGCGCTGCCGAAGGACGCGCGGGTGCGGAAGCTACCCGCGAGCGCGTTCGTGCTCCGTGCTGACGCGGTGAAGGTGCACGTCGAGAGAGTGAGCAACAGCGGGCAGGAGGTCGGTCCCGATCGACTGGCGGGGCTCCGTACCGAGGCCGCACGGCAGCTCGACCGAGCGCTGCCGCGCAGCAAGACGGTCTTCTATCCGATGAGCGGGTACGACGCGGGCACCCCCGTCCACCTGTTCCCCGACGCGACGACGATCATCGGTATCGACAATCACCCGTTCCTGTCGCCAGACGCGAGCGCCGGGCAAATCCCCTATTCGAAGGTGGGCACCCACAGCTTTGCTTACTTTCACGACGTAGGTCGGCTCCGAGGCGTCGGTCCGGCGATCATCGGCGCCCTCCACAGCGCAGTTCCTGGCTTTCGCTTGCGCGACGTCACCCTTGTGGAACGCGACGAGCTACACGCTCTGGCGCGCGACGACTGGTCACCCTCACGGCGCGCGCGCCCTCCCGGCACCGCGGTGCACGCGATCGTCGAGTTCGATGCCGGTCCCGGAACTCCCACACGGCGATATGTGCACGTGAACGGCTCGATCGAGGGCGAAGGCGTCGCAAAGACCTGGTGGTGGAAGATGGTCGATCGCCTGGCTCCCGACGCCGTCTTGATGAAGGGAGCCGAGCACGTGCTCACATCAAGGGGAGGCGCTGTTTCACTCCGGCCAAAGGTGGACGCCTGGTTGCGGCGCTCGGCCGGGGTCCTCATCGAGGATGACGCTAACTATAGCGAGGTTCTCTGGGATGACGATCGTAGAACCGTGGTGCCAGTCCACACTGCAGCGCGGTCTGCTGTGATCCCGCTCAAGGGCTGGAGCTTTGGCTACACCAGGGAAGGCAGGAACGTCTACGTGACGGCGTTCGACTCCGACAAGAAGTAGAGACCCGAGCCGGCGGCGGTCGCCTCGCGCTACTTGCGCGTGGGCTTCGGCTTCGACTTGCCGAACCCATGAGAGCGGTTGAAATGATCCAGTGCGCCCTTGCGGTCACCGAACCCGTGCCGCCCGCCGAACCAGTGATCGCCGCACTGGAGGTTGCCCTTGCCCTCGCCGATCTTCTGTCCGACGGGCTTGATGGAGCTGGTGCGCTTCATGGCGAAGCTGCTCGATGTCAGAGCGGACAGAAACAGGACCACGAAGATGCGGATGACTTTGCTGTGCATGGGTTTCGCATCGACCCTCCCGGTTTGCACGCCGCGTACCGCGCGAACATCACGTCGAAACGGTCGATTAGCCTGTTGGACCTGGCGGATCCGCCAGCCGATGGGGAGTCGCGTTCCTGGTCCGAGTACCCGCGACTCAGCCGGTTTTCTCACGTGACCGCGGTGCCGATCGCTATTCGTCTTCTGCTCGGGCCTGATTCTCGAGCTTGGCTACATCCGCCAATTCCCGCGGCCGTCCGGCGGCGCGCTTGTTCTTGATCAGCGCGTTGAGACCAATGACGCGAACGGAACGACCGTCGACGTCGAGCGAGGGTGCGTAGTCGATTCCCGATACGCTGCTAAGCACAATGCCGATCACATAAGTCCAAGTGATCAATCTCGCTTCGCGATTCGTCTGTTTCGGCAACAGGCGACAGGCAACAGGCGACAGGCAATTCTGAAATTTTTCAGAGCGTCAT
>JAYUBF010000307.1:0-10478 GCA_043741435.1 Myxococcales bacterium | reverse complement strand
CCATTTGGGACGCGACTGCTCGCGACGATCGCCTTGTTGAGTGGCGCGTATCGGTTGTCGAAGCGGAATGTGCAGGGGCTTCTCCATCAGCTGTGGGGCGTTTCGATCTCGCTCGGAGCGGTGTCGAACACGGACCGTGCTGTCCCAGCAGGGTCCGTAGGTACGTCTTCGAACCGTTCGGCAGCGTCACTCTGCGGTTGTGGTTGCCGTCCTCAACATCATCGAGGTCAACGACGGGACCGGTCAGTTCCATCCGCCGAGCGAAGTGGAATGGTCGTCGTTCCGCGCAGCGCTGCAGATCCTCGGTCAGCCCATCGTGCGCCGTTACTCGGGAGGCAAGGACGTCGACGCCGCCTGCGGGATGCTCGCCGCGCAGGTCGGTCCGCCGCGCAGTGATATGGCCGCCGGCTGGGTTCCAGGCAATAAGCCCAGCGCCCCAACCGGCGGCTGATTCGTTACGGCTTGGCGCGTTCGCAGCGGAGCGCGCGCTCGTTGAAGTGCGCGGTGCCCAGCTTCGAGATCGCGACGTCGGCGTCGGCTTCAGCGACGTTCATGTACGAGTGCGAGTTCATCACGTCGAGCGCGAGCGGCGAGATGCCGTGTTGGTCGAGGATGGAGCGCACGTCGGCTTCGGCCGCGCCGTCGCGGTTACCGAGATTGAGATAAAGCCGCGCCTGGCCTTCCGGCACGGTCGGCACATTGCGCGGGCGACGCTCGCGCGGCGCACGCTCGCGGTGACGTAGCTCCTCGCCCGCTCGCTCGGCCGAAGCGTCGCCGGTGGTCGCTGTGGGTGTCGCGGCGACGGGCGCAGTCGTACCGCTGGCGCTGGTATCACGGGCGTCGACCCATGCTTCCCAGAACTCGCCACCGCCGGAGGTGTCGATCGTTCCCTCCACGCGGCTCTTCGGCCCCTTGCTCGCGTGCTGTCCGTTGGTCGGCGCGACACCTTCACGTGGCTCGCCACGACGACGACGGCGGCGGAGCGGAGCCCCTTCCTCGCTGTCTCCGTCAGCCGGAGCGGCAGCCACCGGAGCGGGCGCACCCGCAACCGCAGCCGGACGCGGCGGCGCGGCGGCGCGAGGTGCGCGCACGGCGATGGGCTCTGCGGGCTTCGCAGCGACGACCTCTTCGCGACGAACCGCGGCCGGCGCGCGCGCGTTCGGCACGCGACTGGTGTGCAGGAAGTCATCGACCAGCTGCGCGACGAGATCGGTGCCACCATCGGCGGTCATGACGCGACGCGCGAGCGCACGCGACTCTTCGCTCACCGCTCGACCTTCGAGCAGGCGGCGCAGCTCGTCGAGCTGTGAGCCTTCCTTGTGCGTCTTCAGCTGATCTTGGGTGGGCAGCGAGCGCTCTTCCGGACGGATGCGGTACGTGAGCTTCAGCATGTAGAAGTTGCCGAGCTCGCGCGGTGAGACCAAGGAGATGGCGACGCCCGACTTGCCTGCCCGTCCGGTGCGACCCGTGCGGTGCACGTAGACCTCGGCCGACTCGGGGAACGTGTAGTTGATGACGTGGCTCAGGTCGCTGATGTCGATCCCGCGTGCGGCGATGTCGGTCGCGACGAGGAACTTCAGGTCCTTCGCTTTCATGCGCGCCATGACGCGCTCACGATCGTTCTGCGTCAGATCGCTCGAGATCGCTTCGGCGTCGTAGCCTTGCTTGCGCAGGTACTCCGCGACGAGCGACGTGTCTTCGCGGGTGTTGCAGAAGATGACGGCCGAGTCAGGACGCTCCACCTGCAAGACCTTCTGCAGATCGCGCGTGCGCGCCATGCCGGACACCAGGTAGTAGACGTGCGCGATGGTCTGCACCCCGACGAAGTCGGCCGAGAGCTGCACCTTCTCCGGCGAGCGCATGTAGCGCGAGCCGATGCGCTCGATATCCTCGGGGATCGTCGCCGAGAACAGCACGGTCTGACGATCGGTCGGGCACTTCTTGATGATCTCGGTGATCTCCTCGAGGAAGCCCATCGAGAGCATCTCGTCGGCTTCGTCGAGCACGAGGACCTTGAGGCCGTCCAGCTTGAGCGTGCCGCGACGCAAGTGGTCGAGCACGCGACCCGGGGTCCCCGACACGATCTGCGCGCCGGCCTTCAGCTGCTCGATCTGCTTCGCCATCGGGGCGCCGCCGTACACGGGAACCACGTCGAGCTTGCGATACTTCGCGATCTTCGCGCACTCGCTCGCGGATTGCATGGCGAGCTCGCGCGTCGGCGCGAGGATTAGCGCTTCGACGCACTTTGCCGGCGTCGTGCCGAGCTTCTCGATGAGCGGAATGCCGAAGGCGGCGGTCTTGCCAGAGCCGGTGCGCGACTGAACCATCACGTCGCGCCCCTCGCTCATCGTCTTCCAGACGGCGCGCTGCACGGGCATTGGTTGCGCGAAGCCCATCTCGGAGAGCGCCTTCAGGACGTCGGGCGAAAGGCCCATCTCCTCGAAGGTCTCGGGGCCGAGAGAAGCTGCGGGCGGCGCGGCGGTGGTATCAGGAGTTGAGGCGGCCGCGCGGGGGGCCGCGGAAACGGCGTCGACCGGGGCTACCCCGGTCTGGTCTTGCTGTGACATGAACGATCTCCTTGCACGGAGCGCTGTCGCGAGGGCTACGCGAAAGCACGCGCGCATGCGCGTACTTCGTCCGTCTCGAGCGCGAGACGGAGTGCGAGCCAGCGGCTCCGAGCGATTGGTTGCCAGCGACCGAAAAGCGGCTGCTCGGCGAGGAACACACGGAAGCTCGCGCCCTTCTCCAGCGCGCCATCACGACTTCGGCCGCGGTGCGGTCAAAGTTCGAGAGGACGAATTCGCGGCGGGATGCCACGACTAGGAGCAGGGGAGACACACGTGGGCTTGCGACTTGGTCAGAAGCTAGTACGGGCGTCCGGGTGTGTCAAACCCGGCGATCGGTGTTGCTCAGCGCCGGGTTCCGGGTACTTCATTGTCGTCGCCCTGCGGAACCGCCGCGGCGCGATTTGCGACGGCACGCGTGCTAAGGAGTGACGGGTGCGCTGCCGTCGCTGGGGAGCAGCAGTGGCGCCCGACCGTTCTTGTCGGTGTTGCCTTCCGCTTGGAGACGCGGCGGAGCCAGACACGTGGCTCCCCGCTCGACGCAGCCCGCGTTGCCCGCGGGCACGATGTAGAGGTGCAGGGTTGCCTTCACCGGCTCGCCCGAGATCGTGAGCACTACGCCGTCGAAGAGCACAGGCTTCGCCGCGACGACGCGGTGGAGGTCGACGTCGCCGTTCACGACCTGGCCCACCACCCATTGCCGCGGCAGCTGGCTCGACGCGGGCGGTACCAGCGCGAGATCGTACGTACCCACGTCGAGTCGCAGTGAAAAACGACCGTCGACATCGCTCGTTGCCGAGCTGGTATGCGCGGATGTGGCGATAGAGGTGCTGGACGTGGCGTCGACGGTGTTGAACGCGGGCTGCACCACGACGCCCTTGAGCGGGTTGCCGCTTGGATCGAGGACGGTGCCGCTCACCGTTGGGCGCGTCGCCAAGCGAACATCTTCACCGAAGCCCGTCGACGCCGTGATGGCCACATCGGTGGTGGTGGTCTGGAACTCGGAATCGGCGGGCGGTGCCACGGCGATGGTGTATTTCCGCGCGCCGCCGATGTCGGGATAGACGTCGGCGTCGAACTTACCGTTGGGGTCGGTCTGCGCCTCCACCTCGTGGGTGACCTGGATCCCGCCGCTCAACACGGAGCCGCTGAGGAGCGTGAGGAGCTGCACGTGCGCGCCCGCGACGGCCTTGTCGGCCCCGCTGCTCGAGGTTCCGAGGATGGCGAAGCTGCGATGCGTGGGCGCTGGGATGGCCGGGAAGTGTAGCTGCATGGCCGCGTTGAGCAGCTCGGCCTGCAACGCCTTCGCGGTGAGAGGCAGCGTGAGAGACAAGAGTCCGGTAGTCGTGTCGCCGCGCTCGGCGATGAGGAGCACCGAACCGGTGAAGCCCGAGTCCTGCGAGATGAAGATCTCGAAGTGACCCTTCTCATCGGTATGTGTAGTGGTGGACAGATTGAGCAAGGTCGTTGCATCCCGCAGCACCACCCGCGTGCCGACGAGAGGCGAGTTCACCACGTCGGTGATCTGGCCCTTCAGACTGAACAGCCGCGCGCCGCTCGCCACGCTGAGGTCGAGCGTCTGGTCGGCGGTGATGTGAACTCGCCGCATCGCCGGCGGGAACGCGGCGCTGTCCGTCGGGCGCACGCGTACGGTGTACATCTCGTCGACCTGGTTCGGTGGCACCGACACTTGGTACGTACCCGCGGTCGCGTCGACCGTGGCCTGGTAGAACACGTCCGGGCGACCGGGGATCCGTGAAGGTCGGCTGAACACCACCGTGCCCGGCACCACAGCTCCATCGGTCTGCACCACACCGGTGACGCGCGCGGCCGTCGGCAACGAAACCAAGAAGTAGCCACTCGTGGTGTCGAGCGTGAGCTCGTCGAACTCGGTGGCGACCAGGCTTTCGCCGGTGGGGGAGGTGACCTCCGCCGCATAGTGATCGGCCGCCGGGACACAGGCGGGCGCCTGACATGCGAGCTGACCCACCGGCTCGAGCCCGCCGCACGCGCCGAGTAGCAGCGCGAGCCCACCAACGATCAGCGAGCGCCCTACTGGCATTGCAGCACCCAGTACACGTCGTCGAAGAGGCCGGGGGTTTGGTCATCCTGGTTCGGGAAGACGCTGTCGCTCACGCGGATCGAAACGTATTCGCTGCCGTTCAGCTTCAGTGTTTGGCAGTACGGGCGCGCGATGAAAGTGCCGCTGCGGCGCTGCGGATCGCCGGCATCACTCGGTGATAGTAAAATGTCGTACAGCGCGACGCGGCTCTTGCCGTCGGCAGCGGTACGAAACAGGCGCGCGTTCAGCGGGTCGTCGATGTCCGCGTCGTCGGCAACGACCGAAAAGGAAAACAAGTCGGACAGCGCATGCACCACGTTCTGTCCCTGCGGCGGATCCACCTCGGACGTGATGATCGAGGGGCGCGAGTTCGCCACCGTTCGTTGGGGCGTGAGTTCAACGGGAACGATGCAACCTGCGAGTGGTGCGACGCACGACATCAGTAGCGAGACGAGCAGTACCCGTGCCACGCGCGGGCTATGAGCAAATCCAAGCAGATCAGACATCTTAGCCGCGCGGCCGCCACGTCCTACATGACGCCCGTGTCGCGGCGCCGCCCGCCGAGAGACGCTTTTTGCGGGCGATTCTCACTCCTTCCACTCCTCGGCTTCCAGATCTTCGCTGCCTGGCGGGATGGGATCGTCGGACCGTTCGAGGTGACGGAAGATGGTTCGCGGATCGACCCCGAGGTCGCGCGCCGTCTTCGTGCGATTGCCGTTGTTCAGCTCGAGCACGTGGTTGATGTAGTCGCGCTGGAACTTCTCCTTGGCCTCGGCGAGCTGGAGGATCTCCGGCAGCGAGCCATCACCGAGCCCCAGGTCCTCGGGTCCGAGCAGCGCCTTGTCGGCCAGCACCACCGCCTTCTTGAGGTGGTTCTCGAGCTGCCGAATGTTGCCGGGCCAGCCGAACTTTCGTACGGCGATGGCTGCGTTCGGGGAGAGCCCCTTCACCGTGCCGCCGAACTCCTCCGCCATGCGCTGGAGGAAGTACTTCGCGATCACCAGCACATCGTCGCCGCGTTCGCGCAGCGGCGGGAGGTGGATATTCACCACGTTGAGCCGGTAGTACAGGTCCTCGCGGAAGCGGTTGTGCTTGATCTCGACCTCGAGCTCGCGGTTCGTGGCTGCCAGCACGCGAATGTCGACGGGCTCCGCGCGGTTTTCACCGACGCGCGTGACGGCGCGATCTTGCAACACGCGCAGCAGCTTCACCTGCAGCTGCAACGGAAGCTCGCCGATCTCGTCGAGGAAGATGGTGCCCTTGTCCGCCGCGTGGAACTTGCCCTGCTTGTTGGCGACTGCCCCCGTGAACGCGCCGCGCACGTGACCGAAGAGCTCCGACTCGAGCAGGTTCTCCGGGATGGCGCCGCAGTTGATCGTGATGAACGGACCCTTGGCGCGGTTCGAGCGACGGTGCACCTCCTGCGCGATGAGCTCCTTGCCGGTGCCCGTCTCGCCGGTGATGAGCACCGAGATGTCGGTGCCCGCGACCTTCTGCACCTTGCGATAGATCTCTTGCATCGCGGGCGCCGAGCCGATGAGGTCACCGAAGCGCAGTGACTCCAAGCGATCGGCGAGCAAGCGATTGTCGAGCTTGAGCTCGGACACCAGGATCGCGTTGCGCAAGATCAGGGAGGCCTGCGACGCGAAGATGGTGAGCACCTCGAGGTGCGCAGGCTCGAACAACCCACCGACGGAGTCATTACCGACGTAGATGACTCCGAGGAGGTTGCCGCGCTCGAGCAGCGGCACACACATCACGCTCGAGAGCTTGAGGTTCATCACGCTCATCGCGTTCTGGAACTCGGCGTCGTTGCGCGCGTCGGACACGATGACGGCCTTGCGCGTGCGGATCACCTTGTCGACGATCGAGTCGGACAAGCGCTCGAGCGCGTTCGCGATGTTCTCGCCGCGAACGTTGCGTGCCACCTTGATGTGCGCGTTCTCGCCCTCGAGCAAGAGCAGGAAGCCCTTCTCCGCGTTCGAGATCTGGATGACCGAGTCCATCATCGACTCGAGGAGCTCGGGCAGCTCGTACCTGCCGAGCAGGCGCTGCGAGAACTCCAGCAGCTTGCGGTACGAGTTGAGCGTCTCGATCGTCTTCGCGACTTCCGGATCGGCCATGGGCTCGTCGTACAAGCTGAACACGAGATCGCTGGCGCCGATCTTGACCTCGTCTTGATGCACGAGCCGATGCTTCTTCCGCTTGCGTCCGTTGATGGTGAGGTCGCCATGGCGATCGATGGCCGTCACGTGGAAGTCACGGCCGTCGAAGTGGATGTGCGCGTGCGCATCCGCGAGCAACGGATCCGCGAGCGCGATGTCGTTCTCCTCGCCGCTACCGATCGACGTGATCTTCTTGTAGAGGTGATAGACCTTGGGGCTCTGCCCCGGGATCACCACGCGCAGGCTTGGCATACGTTCAGAATGCTCCTTCGACGGCAAGACCGGCCTGATGGGGACCCACCACCGGTGCAACGTTCAGACTCTTCAGAGCGCCCGCATTCTTCTTCGGGACCTCGCGGGTGTTCTCGAGACGGACCGGCTTGTACAGCACGTGCGCATCGATGATGCCCCACAGCATCGTGGCCCAGAACGCGATTCCGGCGCCGAGCTGAAGGCCGGTCAAGGCTTCGGCCGTGGTGCGATCCTCGATGGGGAAGACGCGCTTGTTCGTCGCCGGATCGTATGGATACTTCCGCTCGAGCGCGAGATAGGTTGCGAGCGACAAGGCGCCGAACGCGAGCTCACTCGAGAGAAACCAAGCCGCCTTGCGTGGCTGACCGTTTTGCCATTGGCCGACGCCGAAGGGGATCGTCGCGAGCAACCGGCTGTTCTTGCGCACCGTTCGCTCGATGTAAATGCGCTCCGCGTTTTCGCGACGGCGGCGCTCTTCGTCCTTCACGCGTTCCTCGTTGGCCTTCTGCTCGCGATCGCGCAGCGCGCGCAACCGCGCGTCCTGTTTCTTTCGCACGCCGTCGAAGAACGTGACGGCCATCGGCGGGTCCACGATCGGGTCGAGCTCGAAGCTCGCTCGTAGCGCGAAGATGGCCGACGCTTCCTCTTCCGCCTCTTGCTCCTTTTGTTGCAGCAAGAACGACAGCGCCAGCAACCGGTGCGCCTCGATCACGGCCTCGGCGCTGGTGAGCTCGATGGAAGGGTAGAGCAACGGCGTGAGCGTCCGGACGGCGCCCGGATAATCGCCGCGCTCGTAGGCGAGTCGGCCTTCGCCCAGTTGCCTCTCCGGTGAAGTCGCCGCGATCGCGGGCCTTCCGTCGGGCGCCGCGCGCCCCGAGGACGCGGTCACGAGAACGACACACATCGTCGCCGTCGCCGCGGTCCGGAGGCCAACGCGCACTACGGAGTTCCCGTCGGATGCAGCGTAGCGTCGAGCGTCTGGATCTCGTTCGCGCGGAGGGTGAGCTCACGCTCGAGCGAGGCGTGGCCAGGCGACGACACGGTGACCTTGACCGTGCGTCGCCCATCGGACAGCGGCGGGATCGGCAGCGGCATGGCGTGACCGCTGCGCGCGATCACGCGGTCGTCGATGAGCACA
Source organism: Myxococcales bacterium (assembly GCA_043741435.1). Taxonomy (GTDB): domain Bacteria; phylum Myxococcota_A; class Polyangia; order Palsa-1104; family Palsa-1104; genus JBDTCO01. Next base: position 2,297 of record JAYUBF010000307.1, on the reverse strand, counting down.
TCGGCATCGGCCGGGTCGGCTCGAACCGTGAGCGTGGCGGGCCGCCACTTGAGGCGACGCAAGATGCGGCCCGGCTCCGTGCCCGGCTCGATCGCCACCGTCTCTGGATAACAAAACGGGCTGTCGAACGTCACGGTGTGCGCCTGCCCATCGACCTCGATGGCCTGGAGCTGCGGCCCGTAATCACCGAGCGCGACGCCGTCGAGAAGAACGCGCACGGCCTTCGGCGTGGGCACGAGCTCGAACGATCGCTTGTGTGCCGTCGGCGTCGGCCGCGGTGTGCCCAGCTGCATGAGCGCGGTCGTTCGTACCTTGTCGTGGGGATGCGCCGCTTGCGGCGTTTCGCTGCCGGCGTTCGGCCCTTCGACGGTGCCGGCAACGGCCGTGGCCGGAATGGCCGTGACCACTGGCTTCACCGGCGCGGTCGCGACGACGGGCGGCATGACTGGCACGCTCGTCGGTACGAGGTACATCGCCGTCGCAGCGATCGCGCCGCCCACGCCCAGCACCGCGGCGCCGATGGCCATTCGTCGACGGCGCTCGGTGCCTGCCACGAGCGCCAAGAGCTCGCCCGAGCGCGGCTCGATCTCGAGCGCACGCCGCCACAGCTCGAGCGCGGCTGCCACTCGCCCAGCTGCGCGCAACGCACGACCGCGTGCCGCAAAGGCATCCACCAGACGTGGCCCCAACGCGACGACGTACGCCGGCGGGTCAGCGAACAGCTGCGTGAGCTCGACGCGCGGCTCGAGGAGACCCGCGTCGCCCAGATCGTCGATGAGCTCGCGCCGCATGAGGCCAATATCGGCGAAGCGCGCGTTCTTCTCTTTCGCGAGGGCACGCTGGATCACGGCAGCGAGCTTGCGGCCTACGCGCGGGTTCACCGCGTCCGCCGGGGTGAACTGACAATCCGCGATGCGCTTCAACACCTCGTGCGGGTTTTTGCCACGGAAGGGCAGCTCGCCCGTCGCCAGCTGGTACAGGAGGATCCCGAGCGCGAACACGTCGGTGCGAAAGTCGATGCCGCCGCCCTCGACATGCTCTGGCGCCATGTACGCGGGGGACCCCAGCAGCTGGCCCGTCACCGTCATGCGATCGCGATCGATCATCTGCGCGATGCCGAAGTCGGTGAGCTTGATCACGCCATCGCGACGGATCATCACGTTCTCCGGCTTGATGTCGCGGTGGATGATGCCCACCTGGTGCGCGTGCTCGAGCGCTCGAGCAATCTCGCTCACGATGAGCTCGGCCAGCTCGGGATGAGGCAGCGGGTGATCGTTCATGAAGCCGCGCAGCGTCGTGCCGTGGATGAACTCGGTGACGATGAAGCTCTTCTTCGAGTTGCGCCCGGAGTAGTCGAAGATCTCGAGGATGTTCTCGTGGCGCAGCTTGGCGACGGCCTGCGCCTCTCGCTCGAGGCGATCGCGGGACTCGGCCTGCCCGGCAAGGTGAGGGTGTAGAACCTTCACGGCGACCTCGCGATCGAGCGCCGTGTCGTGCGCTCGATAGACGACGGCCATGCCGCCCTGTCCGACCTCCTCGAGGAGCTTGTAGCGATCGAGCCCCGCTGGCGATGGGGTGACCTCTGCCGTGACCGCGTTGGGATCGGGCTCGCGAAGCTTGCGCGCCGGCCGCGTGCTGGCCAGCGCCTTGGCATTCTCCGTCGGACCCTCGCCGTTGACCGCGCGGTCACCGCTGGCGCCGACTTCGCCGCTGTCCTCGCTGCCTTCGCCGACAGGCGTCATGCGACGACCCGGAGTGGGCTGCCAGCCGCAAGGGTGTACGACATCGGTGTCATGGAAGGCCCAACTCCAGTCACACGTTTCGCCGATCCGAAACGGACGCGGCGTCATACCCAGATTCGCAACAGTTTAGCGCGGTAGGCCTGCGAGCGGCAAGGCGGGTGGGGGAGGCGCACCCTGACGTCCACGTCATGGTGTGCGCGGGGGTCGCGCGGGCGCAGACCGCCTACGTTGCGGGTGGCCCGGAGAAGCCCATGCGCACGAAGTAGGGCGCCGCGGAAGCCATCAGGTCCACGGTGGGATCGAGCTGCTTTGCGATCCCTTCGGTCACCATGATCGCGATGTTAGCGACCGACGATGCGCAAGGCGCCGAGGCCGAACTCCACGAGGCGCTCGGGCGTGTCCCTGAATTCCATCGTTGTCGTTGTCGGCGAGGGCTCATGATTCAGCACATCTTCGGCAACTCTCCAGCTAGAGAGCCGATGAGTCGAGGTGGCTTCGGAAACCGGGGACCGGCAACAGGCGACCGGAAACAGGAAATTGGAGAGAGGTGCAGAT
>JAYUBF010000306.1:0-10524 GCA_043741435.1 Myxococcales bacterium | reverse complement strand
AGCTTCAGGTCCAAGAAGTCGAGCTTCAGGTCCAAGAAGTCGAGCTTCAGGTCCAAGAAGTCGAGCTTCAGGTCCAAGAAGTCGAGCTTCAGGGCGTTCGCGAGCGCAACACCTTCGCGGGGTTCCCGGCGACCACGGAAAAAGGCTCCACATCGCGCGTGACGACGGCGCCTGCGCCGACTTGTGCGCCCTCACCGACGGTGACGCCGGGCAACAAGATGGCCCCGATGCCCACGTCCGCGCCCTTGCCGATGACGACCGGCGCGAGTTGCAGCTGAGCTTCCATGATCGGCAGGTACTGTCCGGGTTCCCCGTGGAGCGAGCTCAAGATCTTCACGTGCGGTGCGATCCCTACGTCGGCACCGATGGTGATGCCGCCGGCCGCGTGGAGGAACGCCGCCTGGCCGATCCAGCAGCGATCGCCGACCTCGAGCGCGTTCTGGTAGTAGCCCTTCAAGATCGCGTAGTGGCCGACATACACGCACTCTCCGAGCGCGACGTTCTCCGGGTGGAAGATCAGCGCGCCCGGCTCGATCACCACCGACTCCGGACAGCGACGGAGCTGCGCGCGGTCGAACTGCCCAGTTCCGTGTGACCTAGGAGGCGGACGATTCGGCACGCATCACTATTACACGTTCCAGGGTAGCCTCCGCTGCCCCATGCTCAACGATCCGATTGTCGCCGCTGCATCCGAGAAGGCACCCGTCGTGATCGTGGTGCACGAGTGGTTCGGCCGATGCCGTCGCCGTCGTGGAGCAAGCCAGCCACCCAGCTCCTCGCGGATCCGCGGTGCAACGGCCAGGTCTTCGTGGTGGGCTTCTGCCTCGGTGGTGCGGTGGCGCTTGCGGCGGCCTGCTTCGTGCCCGCGCGCCGCGTGGATTGGGCCAAGCGCACGGTTCCCGTGCTCGGTCGGGCACGCACCACCACCTTCATGAAGCCCGTCACTTGACCGACGGAGGAGCGCGTCGTACATCAGGCGGCCGTTTTCTCTCGTCCATTTCTCATCTAGGTAGGTAGAGCGCCATGCAGGTCACCATCTCCGAGTTGTCCCCGGTCGAGAAGAAGATAACCGTCGAGCTTCCCTGGCCCGTCGTCGCGGTGAAGCTGGACGAGGCGTATCGAGACTTGCAGAAGAAGGTTGAGATGAAGGGCTTTCGTCGTGGCAAGGTGCCACGGGCCATCCTCGAGCAGCGCTACCGCCAGCGCGTCGAGCAGGATGTGGTGCAGAAGCTGGTGCAGGAGACGTTTATCACTGCCGCCACCGAGCACAAGATTGAGCCAGTTGCCGAGCCGGTGGTGGACGACGCGCATTTGCACAAGGGCAAGAATTTCCACTATTCGGCGCGCGTCGAGGTTCGTTCCGTCGTCGAGCCGAAGGACTACTTCGATGTCGCCGTGGAGCAGCGCGCGCCGAAGGTGTCGGACGAGGATGTCACCAACAACCTCGAGGGCAAGCGCCGCGAGCTCACCGAGTACAAGGTGATCGACGCAACCCACCGCGCCGATATGAAGACCACCGACCGCGACGTGCTCGTACTCCACGCCGTGGGCACCATTGGTGACGAGAAGTTCGACCGCGACGGCATGATGGTCGACCTCGGCGAGGCTGCGCAGGATCCGATCCCGGGGATCGGCAAGGCGCTGGTGGGCCTGGCCGTGGATGCGAAGGACCAGGAGATTTCGTTCTCGTCGAAGCAGGGCGAAGGAGAGAAGCCGGCCAAGCTGAAGGTCACCGTACGTGACGCGCGCGAGAAGACGATGCCCGCGCTCGACGATGAGTTCGCGAAGGACACGGGCGAGGCCGGCACGCTGGCCGAGCTGCGCGAGAAGACGAAGCAGAAGCTCCTCGCCGAGGACGAGAAGACCGCGAAGAGCGAGCTGCGCCAGGCGCTCGTCAAAGAGATCCTCAAGAAGAACGCGTTCCCGGTCGCCGCGACTCTCGTCGAGCGTCAGCTCGATGCGCTGGTTCACCGGGCGAAGATCCAAATGCTGATGCGCGGCATCGACCCGCGCGTGGCCGCAGCTTCGGGCGCGCTCGACGAGGTGCGCATGCGCGACGATCTGCGCGAGAACGCGAACGACGAGGTGCGCGCCGCGTTCCTCGTCGACGCGATCGCCACCAAAGAAAAGGTGGAGGTGAACGACGCGGAGTTCGAAAAGAAGATCGCCGAGATGGCCGAGCAGCGTCAGAAGCCCGTGCCGAAGCTCAAGGCCGAGCTACAGAAGGAGGGTCGCCTGGAGACCGTCCGCTACCAGCTCCGCGAGGAGAAGACCCTTGACTTGCTCCTGTCACGGGCAAAAATTAGCGATAAGGCCTAGCCTGATCCAAGCAGTCGCAGTGCTCACCACCCGCCACCACTTCGCCCTTTGGGGCTGAGGAGCTCCACTGATGTCCAAGCTCTACTCGTCTCTTACTTTCGGCGGTCCGGCCATTTCTGGCAGCGCGTCCGACGGTGCACTCGGAACGCAGAACTTCATCATCCCCACCGTCATCGAGCAGACGCACCGCGGTGAGCGCGGTTGGGACATCTTCTCGCGCCTGCTGAAGGACCGCATCGTCTTCCTCGGCACGCCCGTCAATGATGACATCGCGAACATCATCGTCGCGCAGCTGCTCTTCCTCGAGTCCGAGGATCCGGACAAGGACATCATGCTGTACATCAACTCGCCGGGAGGTCTCGTGACCGCCGGCATGATGATCTACGACACGATGCAGTACGTCCGTTGCGACGTGGCCACCATCTGCATGGGCCAGGCAGCCTCCATGGGCGCCTTCTTGCTCACCGCCGGCGCCAAGGGCAAGCGCTTCGCGTTGCCGAACGCGCGCATCATGATCCACCAGCCGCTCGGTGGCTTCCAGGGCCAGGCCACGGACATCGACATCCACGCGAAGGAAATCCTGAAGACGCGTGATCGCATGAACGAGCTCATGGCGAAGCACACGGGTCAGCCGATCGACAAGATCAAGTACGACACCGAGCGCGACTACTTCCTGTCCGCCGAGGAGTCGAAGACCTACGGTCTCATCGACGATGTGCTCGTGAAGAAGAAGGAAGAGGCGAAGAAGTAATCATGGAGTCGGGCAAGCGTCGCGACGACACCGGTGGCGGTGGCGGTGGCACGGGGAACTTGAGCTGCTCCTTCTGCGGCAAGAACCAGAAGGAAGTGACCAAGCTCATCGCCGGGCCCACCGTCTACATCTGCGACGAGTGCATTGGTCTCTGCAACGACATCATCGCCGAAGAGATCGAGAAGGAAGAGCAGTCATACGGGCTCGGCGCGGTGCCGAAGCCGGCCGAGATCAAGGCCGTGCTCGACGAGTACGTGATCGGGCAGGACCGCGCGAAGAAGATCCTCGCGGTGGCGGTGCACAACCACTACAAGCGCATCGACGCGAAGATGAATGCGGCGACGCGTCCACCCGGACAGCCGGAGAACGACAACGACGTCGAGCTGCAGAAGTCGAACATCCTTTTGCTCGGGCCCACCGGCTGCGGCAAGACGCTGCTCGCGCAAACGCTGGCGCGAATCCTCAATGTTCCGTTCGCCATCGCCGACGCCACCAACCTCACCGAGGCTGGCTACGTCGGTGAAGACGTCGAGAACATCATCGTCAACTTGCTGCAGAACGCCGATCACGACATCGAGAAGGCGCAGCGCGGCATCGTCTACATCGACGAGATCGACAAGATCGCTCGCAAGAGTGACAACCCGTCGATCACGCGCGACGTGTCCGGCGAGGGTGTGCAGCAAGCGCTGCTCAAGATCCTCGAAGGCACCATCTGCAACGTGCCGCCGAAGGGTGGCCGCAAGCACCCGCAGCAGTAGTTCATGCAGGTCGACACTACCAACATCCTCTTCATCTGTGGCGGCGCCTTCACGGGCCTCGAAGACCTGATCGAGAACCGCGTCGGTCAGAAGCAGATGGGTTTCGGCGCGAAGATCGTCTCGAAGAACGAGAAGAAGATCTGGGAGTACCTGAAGGACGTGCAGCCCGAGGACTTGCTGAAGTACGGCATGATCCCGGAGTTCGTCGGTCGCTTGCCGGTCATCGCTCCGCTGCACGAGCTGTCGGAGGAAGCGCTGGTCGACATCCTCATCAAGCCGAAGAATGCGCTCGTGAAGCAGTACCAGAAGCTCTTCGACATGGACGGCGTGAAGCTGAAGTTCGCAAAGCAAGCGCTGCACGAGGTGGCGAAGGCCGCGCTCCACACGAAGAGCGGTGCGCGCGGTCTGCGCTCCATCCTCGAGACGGCGCTGCTCGAGACCATGTATGAGATACCGACGGCGACGAACGTGAAGGAGATCCTCATCAACGAGGACGTCATCTCCGGCAAGTCTCAGCCGATGTTCATGTACGAAGAAAAGGACAAGGCCGCCGCGGGCGGCACGCGCAAGTAACTAGCGCGGCCCGCGCGCGATGTCTTGCTGATCGACGTGCACGAGCATCCGTCGAAGGAGGTCGCGCGAGGCCTCGGGGATCTGGCTCGTCTGCGTGCCGCGATCGAGTTTCCAAAGATCGCGGATGATGAGGTCCATCGGCACGGCGCTCTCGATCCAGGCTGCGTCGGGACGGTGACCGTCGACGCCCGGCTTGCCGGTCGCCGGTGAAGCGTTGCCCATCGTATGCAGGCCGATGACCATGTTGCTACCCACCTCGTGGATGGGGCTGCCGCTCATTCCCGGCATGTTGGGCAGGCTGGCAACCATGACCTCGAGGCGGCCATCGTCGCCGAGGCTCTTCGTCTGCAGCTTGGCGTCGGCGGCGATCTTTCCCTGCGCGATGGTGAAGTTGCTCGACGGCATGGTGAGGAGCCTCGCGCGCCGGATTCCATTCGGTCGAACGGGCGGCGCGTAGCCGAGCACGGCCGAGGCGATCGCGTTCTGAATCTCGGGGCCACCCGCGACGGCGTCGACCGGGTTGGCGACAGGACGCAAGCCGGTGCCTCCGCCCAGCGCATACACCTTCGCGCCTGCGCGCAAGCCGCGTGCCGACCCGGTGTTCGGTCCGCGTGCGTCGAGGGTCACGGGCTCGGCCGTCGACGTGACGGGTAGCTTCACTTCGGCGAGCTTGTAGTCGTGCTCGATACTCGAGGCCACGAGGCGCACCATCTCGCCCTTGCTGCCGTCGAGGAACTTGAACTCTTCGCCGAGTGTTACGTTGCCGGATGCGACGTGCCGATTGGTCATGAGGAGCGCGCGCTCCGAGCCGGGCTCACGCCACACCAAGAAGCCGGTGGCGCCGCCCGCGAGCTGCACGATCCCCTTCACCGACTTCTGCACCCCTTGCGGCAGTCGTGCAGCGAGCTCGGGCGTCAACCGATGAAGCCGCGAGCCCTGGGTCGTACGCTCGTACAACGCTTGGTGGATCCGGCGCAGGAGCTGGCCGCGCTTGGCTTCGGTGAGGTGGGGCCCGACGACGAAGGGCGCATCATCCGCCGCGGGCGGCGGCAACGCCGGTACCGCGTGTTGCGTGGGACCAAGGAACAACGTGCTCGGCTTCACGGTCTCGGCCGCCAGGTCACCACGCGCCTTCGCCATGAGTGCGTGCATGGGTTGCCACAGCGATGGCGGCAACGCCGATGGTCGATCTCGCTTCGGCGCGTTCCAGATGCCTTGCCACGTTTCGAGGAAGCTCTTGAGCTCGCTTTGCGTGGCGGTGAACTTCACATCGCGCAACGCGCGGATCGTCCCGGTAGCGGTGGAGTTGCCACCGGACAAGCGACCGGGCACGGCGTGGGTGTCGAAGAGATCCAGCTGCTCGACGAAGGCATCGCGCGCCGCGGCCTCCGTGCCGGCGCGAGGGAGCTGCTTGGTCGGGGTGAACAGGAACGCCTTGCCGGCTTTCCAGAATACGGTCGAGTTGCCAACGCGCTGGGTCGGCCCGGATGCCCGCGTTCCGGCACTTGCAGCAAGCGGTGGGAGGAGCGCGAACAGAATCGCGCCGAGCCGGTTCATGCATCCCAACCAAAGCAAGTCGGAAGCCAGCCTCACTCACACTCGATAACTGTCCAATTACCTGGAATCACGAAGCTACTCGGCCGAGCAGATGCGCTCCTGCTGACCCGCTCGGCGGCCACAGCAGCCGCGCTGGGGACTACCGTACCCGCCAGCCTCGCGAAACACTCGCACGAAGGCGGCAGCCGACATACCCTTCCGCACATGTTTGGCAAGAACGACAAGGCCCGCGCCGCCGCTGCTGGGTCCCACCTTCCGCTCCTTCCGCTGCGCGACATCATCGTGTTCCCGCACATGGTCGTGCCGCTCTTCGTGGGCCGGGAAAAGTCCGTCACTGCGCTCGAGCGCGCGATGGCCGGCGACAAGATGCTGGTGCTGGCCGCGCAGCAACGTGCGAAGACCAACGACCCGGTGCCGGAGGAGATCTTCTCCGTGGGCACCCTCGGCCAGATCATCCAGCTGCTGCGTCTCCCCGATGGCACCGTGAAGGTGCTGGTCGAGGGCAAGCGGCGCGCGCGCATCACGCGCTACGTGGAGACGGAAGCGTGCTTCGTGGTGGAGGCCACCACGCTGGCCGAGCAGGAGCCGCCCGGCACCGACGAGAACGAAGGCAACCCGGCGCACGATCCGGAGCTCGAGGCGTTGCTGCGACAGGTGCACTCCACGTTCGAGACGTACGTGAAGCTGAACAAGCGCATCCCGCCCGAGATGCTCATCAGCGTGCAGACCATCGAGCAGCCGAGCCGGCTGGCCGATACCATCGCTGGGGCGCTGGCGCTGAAGCTCGGCGACAAGCAGACGCTGCTGGAAGAGACGAAGGCGACGGCGCGGCTCACGCGTCTCCTCGAGCTCATGCAAAGTGAGATCGAAGTTCTGCAGGTCGAGAAGAAGATTCGTTCTCGCGTCAAGAAGCAGATGGAGAAGACGCAGAAGGAGTACTACCTCAACGAGCAGATGCAGGCGATCCAGAAGGAGCTCGGCGACCGCGACGAGTTCAAGAACGAGATCGTCGAGCTCGAAGAAAAGATCAAAGCCAAGGTGATGTCTGCCGAGGCGAAGAGCCGCATCAACAAAGAGCTCAAGAAGCTGAAGATGATGAGCCCGATGTCGGCGGAGGCCACGGTCGTCCGCAACTACATCGACTGGGTGCTCGCGCTGCCGTGGGAAGACAAGACGCAGGACAAGCTCGATGTCACCGAGGCCTCGAACGTCCTCGACGAGGATCACTTCGGCCTCACCAAGGTGAAGGAGCGCATCCTCGAGTACCTCTCGGTGCAGGCGCTGGTGAAGAAGCTACGCGGGCCGATCCTGTGCTTGGTCGGGCCACCCGGCGTGGGCAAGACGTCGCTCGCGAAGTCCATCGCGCGCGCCACCGGTCGCAAGTTCGTGCGCCTGTCGCTGGGTGGTGTGCGTGACGAGGCCGAGATCCGCGGTCACCGTCGCACGTACATCGGCGCGCTCCCCGGCAAGCTGGTGCAGAGCCTGCGCAAGGCAGGCGCCAATAATCCGGTGTTCTTGCTCGACGAGATCGACAAGATGTCCACCGACTTCCGCGGCGACCCGTCGTCGGCGCTGCTCGAGGTGCTCGACCCGGAGCAGAACGCCACGTTCAACGATCACTACCTCGATCTCGACTACGATCTCTCCGACGTGATGTTCATCGCGACGGCAAACACGCTGCACTCCATCCCGGAGCCGCTGCAGGATCGCATGGAGATCATCGAGCTCCCCGGGTACACGGAGTGGGAGAAGGTGGCCATCGCCGAGAAGTACCTCATCCCGAAGGAGCAGGAAGCGAACGGCGTCGGTCATGTGGACGTGGAGCTGAGCGAGGCGGCGGTCCGCACGATCATCCACCACTACACGCGTGAAGCCGGCGTGCGTAACCTCGAGCGTGAGATCGGCACTGTGTTCCGCAAGATTGCGAAGGAAGCGGTCGCGAAGGGCGCGCTCGGCCATGAGGCAGGCAAGGAGCCGCTGAAGTTCCGCATCGGGCCACAGTCGATCCCGAAGTTCCTCGACGTGCACAAGTTCCGCAACAGCCGGTCGGAAGCACAAGACGAGATCGGTCTCGTCAACGGGCTCGCGTACACGGCGTACGGGGGCACGGTGCTGTCGGCCGAAGTGTCGGTGATGCCGGGCAAGGGCAAGCTCACGCTCACCGGCAAGCTGGGCGACGTGATGCAGGAATCGGCACACGCTGCGATGAGCTACATCCGTTCGCGCTGCGACGCGCTCGGACTCGATCGCGAGTTCTACGCGAAGACGGACATCCACGTGCACTTCCCCGAGGGCGCGACGCCGAAGGATGGTCCTTCCGCAGGCGTCACCGTGGCGACCGCGCTGGCGTCGGCGTTGCTGCGCATCCCGGTGCGCCGCGACGTCGCGATGACGGGTGAGATCACGTTGCGTGGTCGGGTGATGCCGATCGGCGGTCTCAAGGAGAAGATCCTCGCGGCACATCGGTTGGGCATCACCACCATCGTCATCCCGAAGGAGAACCGCAAAGATCTGCGCGAGCTCCCGAAGCGTGTCCTGAAAGTGATGAACATCGTCGCGGTCGAGCACATGGACGAAGTCCTGCGCGCTGCGTTGCTGCTCGAGCGGCCCAATGAGTTCTTGTCCGCGCCGAGCCGCGCCATCGATTGGCGCGCGCAACCGGTGGAGCCATCACCCACCGCCACGCCTGCGCTGCTCGTCGGTGAGAACGAGCCGGCGACCACGCACTAGATGCGACCGGTGTTCGCGCTCGGCACTGTGCTGGCTGCTGCGTTCGGCAGCGGGTGCGGTAACGCCACGGCGCTGGCACCGTGCAGCGTGGAGCAGCTCGTGGCCGGCGACGTGTCGGGCGCATCGGCTAGCTTCGATGTGGGCACGTTCGAGCGTGGCACCACCAACTACACGGACGCGGCCATGGTGTCCGCGCAGTCCGACCTGTTGAACGCGATCAAACGAGGCCAAGCGTTTCGCCTCGTGTACGACGCGACCGACGCGGCGGGCACCAACGCCACCAACCTGCGCGCAGGGTGGAGTGGCGCTTTGCGTGGCGGCAAGATGCACTTCATGGCCTATGCCGGCCGGCGCAACGCGGAAGATCCGGCAGCGGGAGATTTCGTGAGCTCGCGCAGCTGCGAGACCATCGTGGCGACGGCGTCGTGCACACCGACGGTGGGCATCCCGTGCTTGCAGTGCTCCGGGACCGATCCAGGCATGATCGTCTGTCGGAACTGACGCGCGTCAGTCGTCGACGTCTTCGGCGTCTTCTTCGGCGCGCAGTGCTGCTTCGAGGCGGGTGATCGCGTCGACGGGCGGCGCGACGAACTGGAGGCCCACGAGGTGACGGCGATCGGCGCCGCCTGGACCCGAGGTGGAGAGCTGCGAGACCCAGCGCACCTCGGCATCGAGGCGGAGAGGATCGCCTTCGGTCAGCGGGAGCTCGACTTGACCGCGCGCACCGCGATCGGGTGGCGTCACCATCTCCACGCTCACGCCACCCGAGGACACGTTGATCGAATGCGTGTCGTGGGTGACACCGCGGATGGTGAACCGGACATTGCGCCGGAGACGAACGCGCTGCGCGGTACGGCGATCGTCAGGCGGCTCCAGATGTGCCATCCGCGTATTGTATCTGGTGGCCGGCGGTCTTGACAGATGGGTGGGCAGGCAGGCTAGCTGTTGCGTCTCACGGGCGTATAGCTCAGTTGGTTAGAGCATCGGTTTTACATACCGACTGCTTTTAGTTGTAACAACATGAAATCAATATGAAATTCGGCGATGAAAAATCAGACTGTAGCAACTCGGTCTGTAAGTAGCTGAATTTAGGACACTGAAAAACACGGTTTTTGACTCAACGAAATAACCGTGTGCATACATAGGAGTCTCGTGTAGTTTTTATTTTGTTTTAGTTTTTACGTTGACAACAATCGTCGGCGTTGATAAGTTCTTCCCATGGACACGAGAAAGATTGTAAGTTCGGGAAGCGTGGGACGTAGACCGGCAGACAATCCGCTCGCGGTTCTGATCTCGTACCGTGTCGATCAGGAGACCGCGGAGGCGCTCGATCGCGAGCTGGCCGCGCGGAAGTCTCCCGGGCTCACGCTGAGCAAGAACGACATCGCTCGCATGCTGATGGCTGAACGGCTGCAGGAGCTTCACGCCCCTGTGCAGACGAAGCCGAAGAAGTAGGGCACCCCGCTTTTTCGAACGCCCCACGACGCACGGGGCGTGTCGCTGGAGTCGTGCGTCGGGAGGATGCGATGTCGAGTGCGCTTGCGTTTGATTTTTGCGACGAGGCCCCAACCGTCATGGGGACGTGAATCAGGAAGCTTTCGCGCGTTGGGAGAATTCTCTCTCACGCGTTGTGAACGATGAAGAGGAGGAAACCATAGTGTCAACTCTCGAAGAAATCGCGCAGCTCGATCTAGCCGGCGCACGGCCTGAAGACGTTCTTCAGCAAGTGCAGGGTCTGCTAGCCTGGATTTCCACGGAGGTGAATTGACTTAAGAATGAGCCGGTTCAGGTGGTCAGGCGAAGAGACGTGCCGTCCCACCACGGTACCGGAACCGG
>JAYUBF010000305.1:0-3257 GCA_043741435.1 Myxococcales bacterium | reverse complement strand
TCTGCACCTCTCTCCAATTTCCTGTTTCCGGTCGCCTGTTGCCGGTCCCCGGTTTCCGAAGCCACCTCGACTCATCGGCTCTCTAGCTGGAGAGTTGCTGAAGATGTGATGAATCATGAGCCGAGGTCGGTGACGTCTTGGGTCGCTAGACCGCGCGCTCCGCCTCACGCAACCACCCCGCTTGCACCGACGCGCGATGGGCGTCGAAGCGCCCTTCCAAGATCGCGAGGCGCGCGTCCTTCACCAAGCGAAGGTAGTAGGTGAGATTGTGCAGCGTCGCGAGGCGCGCGAACAAGATCTCCTGACACTGGAACAAGTGGCGCAGGTACGCGCGGCTGAAGCGCTTGCAGCACATGCACGTGCAATCCGGATCGATCGGGCCGGGATCGAGGCGATAGCGCGCGTGCTTGATGGTGACCTTGCCCCTCGACGTGAACATCTGCCCGTTGCGCGCGTTGCGCGTGGGCATCACGCAATCGAATTGATCGACACCGGCGGCGATGCCCGCGAGGAGATCGGCCGGCGTGCCGACGCCCATGAGATACCGAGGTCGATCGGCGGGGAGCTCATGCGCGATCGCGTCGAGCACCTCGTACATGAGCGGGATCGGCTCACCGACGGACAGTCCACCGATCGCGATGCCATCGAACGCGATTCCGTTCTCCGACATGCCCGCGATCTCTTCGAGGTGGCGGCGCCGTAGATCGAGGTGCACACCACCCTGCACGATGCCGTAGCGCAGCTGGCCCTCGGGCCGGGGTTGCGGTAGACAGCGACGGGCCCAACGCGTGGTGCGCGCCATCGCTTCCTCGATCAGCGCGCGGGGCGCATCCCCCGGCGCGAGGTGATCGAAGGCCATCGCGATGTCGGAGCCGAGCGCGGCCTGCACCTCCATCGAGACCTCCGGCGTCATGAGGCGCGCAGAGCCATCGATGGGTGAACGGAAGCGCACGCCTTGCTCGGTCAGCTTGTTCAGCGCTGCGAGCGAGAAGACCTGGAAGCCCCCCGAGTCGGTGAGGATGGGCCCGTTCCAGCCCATCATTTTGTGCAGGCCACCGTGCACGCCGACCACCTCCAGGCCCGGACGCAGCCACAGGTGGTAGGTGTTGCCGAGGATGATCTCGGCGCCCAGCCCGACGAGCTCGTCGGGATCCATGGCCTTCACCGTGCCGTAGGTGCCGACCGGCATGAAGATGGGCGTGTGCACCACCCCGTGCGCAGTGACGAGCTTCGCCGCGCGCGCCTTGCCGCATGTGGCCTCGACTGTGAAGTCACCCGGCTTGCTCACGACGGTGCGCACCACGACAGCGTCGCGTCTCCGTAGCTGTAGAAGCGATAGCCCTTCGCCACTGCCTCCCGATAGGACGCGAGCACGCGCGCCTTGCCTGCGAAGGCGGCGACGAGCACCAGCAGGCTCGAGCGTGGCAGATGGAAGTTCGACAAGAGTTGATCGACGACGCGAAAGGGATACCCGGGCTTGATGAAGAGCTCGGTCACGCCGGCGCCCGCGCGCACGTTGCCGGACGCATCGGCGTTGGTCTCGAGCGCGCGCACGACGGTGGTACCCACGGCGACGATCGGCTTCTTCGCTGCCCGCACCGCCGCGATGCGAGCCGCGGTCGCTTGCGAGATCTCGAAGCGCTCTTCATGGAGGCGATTCTCGTCGAGGACATCGGAGCGCAGCGGCGCGAAGGTGCCGGGGCCGACGTGCAGCGTGATCGCGGCCCACTCGATGCCACGCGCACGCAAGCGCGCGAGAAGCTCTTCCGAGAGGTGCAAGCCCGCCGTCGGTGCCGCCACGGCTCCGCTGCGCTCGGCGAACACCGTTTGATAGCGCGAGCGATCGAGGAGCGACACGCGCTCCGCTCCGCGTGTCTCCCGTGCCTTCGTGATGTACGGCGGCAGCGGCATCTCGCCCACCCGCTGCAAGGCATCCTCGAGCGACTCTGCAGCGACGGGGGTGAGCCGAATGGTGACGTACGGCGGCTCGACCTCGAGCACCTGCACCGCCGGCGCATTCTCGCCGCGCACCCCGAGCGGGCCGAGCCGCATCGGCTTCGAGGATCCGGCCAGTGCACGCCAGGTCTCGGTGGTGCCCTCCGTGCGGAGCCGATCGCACAGCAGCAGCTCCACCTTGCCGCCCGTCGGCTTTTCCGCGAAGAGCCGCGCAGGCAGCACGCGCGTGTCGTTCACCACGAGGAGCGAGCCCGGCTCGAGCCAGTCGGCGAGGTCCCGCACCTGCGCGTGTTGCGCGGGATCGCCGATGATCAGCAGCCGCGCACCATCGCGTACCGTCGGTGGCTCGCTGGCGATGAGCGCGTCGGGGAGCACGAAGTCGAAGTCGGAGGCGCGCAACACGGCGGTGCTATAACACGCCGTCATGACCCACGCGCAACGTCGCTGCCTTCACGGCTCGGTCTGCTTCGTCTTCCCCTTCTGGCTCTTCTGGTTCTCGATCGCGGGTGCGACGCGAAGCGAAGTGCCGGCACCGCTCGCGAGCCTCGTGTTGCCCGGTTCTACCGGCACCTTGCGGGTCGAGGCCACAGGCGGGCTCACCCTGAGCACGCCCGGCGGCACATCCTCGATCGCCCAGCTCACCAACGAGGGTGAGCGGCTCGCCGCCGCCACGCTCCGCACGGTCGTCGTCGACGGACAACCGCTCATCGAGGTGCGCGCGTCGCTGCGACGCGGCGCTGGCCGCGTGACGGTGCTGCGCGCGGCCGCGACCCCGAGCGTGCTCCTGACCGAGCCATTCGGCGCAGATCCGGATGGTGAGCGCAGCCGGAGCGTGATGCTCGATGCGCGCGGCATCTGGCGCTCCCAGACGACGCCGGCAGTCACCCGCTGCGATAGCGCGCAACCGCTGTTCCTGCAGCGCTACGACCTTGCCGCCTCTTCCTGGATCGGCGTGCCGGGACACGTGCCGACCGCCGCGCGCGTGGCGAGTCGTGCGCCCGCGCAACCAGCGGTCGCCCGGCACACGTTGCGTTTTTCGTCGGCGTCCGTCGAGGGCAGCATAGACCGCGCCGATCGCCTGGCCGCGCCGCGCGAGCTCGATGACGGCAACGACGCCACCTCCTATGACTTCGGCAAGAACGTGCGCGGTGCCTTCGTGAGCGCGATCGCGTCGCACCCCGTCGACACCCTCGCGATCCGCGTCGCGCCACCACCGGCACCGTCGCGCTTGCCGCTGGCCTTGGTCGTCATCGCAGGGACGCCGCCCAAGCCGGTCGCACGTCTCGAGCTGGGCGCGGGCG
>JAYUBF010000304.1:0-10529 GCA_043741435.1 Myxococcales bacterium | reverse complement strand
AGAGGCCGCGGCGATGCGAGCGAGCGACGGTCAAAACGACGGCTTGGCGTTCGCACGCACGCTGGGCCGCGCCTTGCCGCTGCTATCGACGTTGCCTGCCGCGGTGCTGGGCCTCTTGCTCGCGGTCGCGCTGCACGTGAACAACGCCGCTCCGCCGACCTTGCTGGTGGGCGTGTGCTTCGCTGCGATCGCGCCGCGCCTCGCTGCCGGTCTGGCAAATGCGATCGGTGGCGTGCGCCGTGAGCTCGTCGAAGCCTCGCTCGCGCTCGGTGGCTCCAGGCTGGGGGCCCTGCGGCTCGCCCTGCGCGGTGACGCGACCGTCGCACGCAACGTCTTCTCCACGCTGCGCACTGCGCTGCTCGATGCCACGGTCACCGTCATCGCTTTGCGCTTGGTGATCGCTTCGCCGTCCGCCATGAGCACGTCGTCGCTGTGGCCATCCTTGGCACCGGCGATCTTGCTGGTCGTCATCGCGCTCGCGCTCGCCGCACCCATCGGGCTGTGGTCGGCATGGGCGTTGTCGCGTGGGCCGTCGCCCGCGCGCACGGGGCTCCGCTTCCTCGGGCAGGTACCCATCGCGCTGCTCGTGTTGGTGCTGATGGCGCGCGCGGAGTCGCTGTCGCTCGGTGCGTGGGCGCTCGCCGCGTTCTTGCTCGGTGTCTATGCGCCTCTCACGTTGGGTGTCGCCGAGGTCACTCGGCTCGCGAACACGCGGGAGGCAGACGAGGCGCTGGCGCTCGGTGCCTCTCCCCGCCAGGTGTGGCTGCATATCGTGCTGCCGTCCTCGGCGCGTTCGTTGCGGACCCTCGCCGTGGGCTGCGGCGTTCGCCTCCTCGGCGAGGCGGGCTTGTTCTTGATCGTGCTCGGACCGAGGTTGGGCGCATGAACGCCATCGCGATCGCCGTCGATGATCTGTGCGCTCGCGTCGGCAAGCGCGTGCTGCTGGGAGGCATCACGCTCGACCTCGAGCAACACCGTGTCCTGTCGGTGATCGGTCCGTCCGGCTGCGGCAAGAGCACCTTCCTGCGTTGCCTCAACCGCATGCACGAGCTCACCGTCGATGGTGCGGTGACCGGGAGCGTGCGCGTCTTCGGTGACGACGTATACGCGCTCGGCGTCGATGCGGTGAAGGTGCGACGGCGGGTGGGCTTGGTCATGCAACAGCCCACCGTGTTCTCGCACCTCACGATCCGCGAGAACCTCCTCGTGGGCCTGCGTCTCGCCGGTACCGTTCCGGAGGACACCGATCCGATCGTGGACAGGTGCCTCGCGCGCGTGGCGTTGGCGCGCCCCTTGGCCGACCGTCTCGACGAACCGGCCACCACGCTGTCGGCCGGTGAGCGTCAGCGTTTGTGCATCGCACGTGCGCTGGCGGTACAACCGGACGTGTTGCTCCTCGACGAGCCCACGGCCAGCCTCGACCCGATCGCCACGGCCCACATCGAAGAGCTCATCGACGAACTCAAGCGCAGCTACACTTTGGTGGTGGTGACGCACAGCATGCAGCAAGCGATTCGAATCAGCGACGACACCCTGTTCATCAACCAGGGCCGCTCGGTGGAGCACGGACCGACCCATCGCTTGTTCAGCCAGCCGGTTGCACAAGAAACCGAAGAATTCGTCACCGGAAGGTTCGGCTAACGATGGGTGGAATCTTGAGCACCTCGCGTGAGCACACCAACCGCGAGTTCGAGCGCGAGCTGAAGCAGCTGCGCGAGCGCCTCCTCGGGATGGGCGGACGCGCCGAGCGCCAGATCGGTGCCGCCATCGCTGCGCTCACCGATCGCGACGAAGCGCAGGTCGCGACCGTCATCGAGGGCGACGAGCGCATCGACCTCGACGAGCGCGAGATCGACGAGCTGGCCTTTGCCGTCATCGCACGCCGGCAGCCGGTGGCCTCCGATCTCCGCTTCGTGATCCTCGCGCTCAAGATCGTGACGGACCTCGAGCGCATCGGCGACCTGGCCGTGAACATCGCGAAGCGGGCACGGGAACTCTCGCGCCTCGCGCCCTCGGCGACCCAAGCGCGGCTGGTGGAGCTGGCCCATCGTGTGCGAGCGGCTTTGAAAGACGCGCTCGACGCGTTCGCCAACTCGGACCCGGCCCGCGCCGAGGCGGTGATCGCCAGTGATCACGAGATCGACGTGCTCAACACCGAGCTCATCGCCGAGGTCCTCTCCACGCCACCGACGGGCGTTGATGACTTTGCGCGTTCGCTCGCGATGTCGTCCATCTCCCGCTACCTGGAGCGAATCGGCGACCACGCCACCAACGTGGCCGAGATGGTCATCTATTCATCGCGCGGGCGGGATGTCCGCCACGCGCCCGTTCGCTCTTCGTAGTCGCAGCGAGTGAATGACTAGTAGCGGATGAAGTAGACGCCGGGCGGCGAGGCGCCCGGTGCAGCGACGAAGACGGCGCGATCGCGAATGCTGCCGAGCTCGGACACCCCATTGAGCATGGGCGTGGCCGGCGCTTGATCGACCAGCGTCTGCTCGAGGTGAAGCGTGCCGAGGTACGCGGCGAGATCGGTGTCGAGCGTGGCGCCGCCCACGTACAAGAGGACGTACCCGTCTGGTGAGAATCTGTAGGCGCCCAGGTGCACCTGCGGATCGAGGATGGTGGGCGTGCCGTCGTCGCGCGAGAAGCCGAGCGCACCGAGGATGGGCTCCGATTCGTCGAACAACGGCGTGTTCAGCGAGGTGTCGCGCGCGGCGTTCACGAGCTGCGCCCAGACGGGCGCCACGTAGGGTTGCGCCGCGTCGACGACCCCGCGATTCGGGTTGCCCGATGGCGCCGTGGCGATGGGTGGGCGCGGTACGCCAGCCTGAATGCTGCCCACGGCGACGCCGGTCGCGATGCTGTTCACGTCGGAGCCATCAAGCTCGGCGCTGACCAGCTCACCGATCTCGCCGCGACCATCGAGACCGCGGATGTAGCGCATGCGACCGTGCACGAACTTGAGGCTGCTCTGCGAGACGCGGTGCTCCACGAGCTGCGGCTGCGAGGTCTTGCGGCTCGGGCTGAGGTCGACGCGAAAGAGGTCGCCGAGCGTATCCTGCGAGGAGGTCCGGTCGAAGAAGTACAAGGTCTGGGCGTCGGGGCTGAACTGAAACGCGCTCCACGGATCGGTCACACCGGGCGCGGTGGCGACCAACACTGGATGGAAGAGCGCTTGGACGTGGAGCGCGTGTACCTCGTCGACCCAGACGACCGGGCCGTTCGTGTCGGGCCCGAGCGTGAACTGCACCACGTGCGACGCGACCTGCACGCGGCTCTTGTCCGAAAGGTCGAACATCCACAGCGTGCCGTCTTGCTTGGTGTAGAGCACTCGTCCTTCGTCGGCGGTGAGCTGGAACGTGGTGGTGTGCGAGTCGATGAGCGCCGGCCTCGCGCCCGTGACGCCACGGTTCGCGGCCGCGAGCGGCAAGGTGTACAGGCCCACCACCGACGGGGTGCCGAGCACCTTCGATGCCGTGGCGTCCTGATAGACGAGGGTATCGTTGGCCGTGACGTTCTCGATGTAGTTGAACGAGCCGTTGGGGAAGGTGCCGATCACGCGCGCCGTGAGGACGTCGACGACCGTCATGTCGGTGGAGTAAGCGATGCCGGGGGCCGCGACGCCGATGAGCAAGTAGCGGCCGCTCGGGCTGAAGAACGCTTGGTTGGTGAAGGGTTTGTCGTCGAGACCGCGTGCGATGACGGTGATCGGGTTCACCGTGCCGAGTGTGCCCGCAGAGAGCGCCGCGAACTTGAGCGCGTAGGTCTTGTCCTTGTTGCCGGACGGAGCGAGGAAGAACACGAGGCGACCATCGGGGCTGAACACATAGCCCGCGCGCGGCACTGACGAGGCGAGCGTGAGGTCGGTGCCGTACGCATCGGCGAGGTGGAGCTCGCCCTTCGTGGCGACGTTGCGACCGCGGTTGTCGGAGCCCCCGGGCTGCGGCGACGCGAGGTACATCACGCGCCACTCGGCCTGCGTGGTCTCGAGGCAACACACCGGCTGGTCCACGCCGAGGTGGGTGACCTGCGGCGGGAGCGACAGGTCGGGCGCCGCATCGAGCGGACTCTTGTAGCCCGAGTTGCTGCATGCGGAGCCGAGCACGAGGGTGCCGACGACGAGTGCGCCGAGGAGCGAGGTGCCAAGGGGCGATATTTGGGAGGAACCGATCATGGCAAAGCTCCGACGAGCAGCTGCAGATTGGGCGTGCCCCAGCCGGTGGCGAGATCGAAGCCGGGGAGGGCGGAGTAGCCGGGCGTGGTTCCGCTGTTGACGTTGCTGCCCACGGTGATGTCGTTGAACGCCGCGCTGCCGGACTTCCCGAGCGTGTAGATGCGATCGTGGAAATCGGTCATGCCGACCCCGCCCCGCGCTTGGTCGAGCATGGCCCACACGCCGGCCCAGATCGGAGCGGCCGCGCTGGTGCCCTGCGAGGCGAAGCCCGAGGTGCCGACGACGGTGGTCACGCCGGGCGAGCCAGCGAGCGCGGAGATATCGGGAACGTCACGCGCGCCATCGTTGGGGTACGGGCCGACGCCTTGTTGCCAGCTCGGCTTCACGATGATCTGGCTTTGACCGCCGCCGCCAGCGCCGAGGCCGCCCCACACGACCTCTTTGTTCTGCGACAGCTCGGTGCCGCCGACGCCGAGCACGTACGGGCTCGCTGCCGGCCAGTCCACCGATGGGACGCCGTTGGCAGAGCCGTCCTTGCAGGCATCGGTGCCGTCGTCGCCCGAGGCCACGAACCACGCCTGACCCTGGGCTTGCGCCTGCGCGAGGATGTTGTTGTTCTGGAGGACGTTGGAGATGGCGACCGCCTCGCAGGTTCCGTAGCTGAGCGACGCCGCATGCGCCTGGGGAACCTGGTTCACGATGAACGACATGCCGTCGGCAAAAAGCCCCGGTGAGTTGCTCGCGGTGTGCACGTGCACCACGTTCGCGAGCGGTGCCATTCCGAGGACCATGTCGATGTCGAGCACGTTCTCGTAGTACTCGTTCAGCGCGAGCGCGGCGGGATCCCGGTTCGGTCCACCGAGCAGGACGAGCGCGTACTGGCCAGTCACGTTGGTGGCGAGCGAGAAGCGGCTCACGAAATTGGTGAGATCGGCCGGGCGCGGCGGGTCGCCCGTGCCGAGGATGGCGACGGTTTCGCCCGCTCCGTTGAGCCCTGCGGGCACGCCATACAAAGTCCGGAGGTCGATCGGATCGGCGCTGCCCATCGGCAACGCGTTCGGGCTCGCGGGAGGCGGGTCGATGCGATGAGAGCGCCAACGATTGGCATCGTCGAGGCCGACCACCGTCTCGACGAGCTCGTACAGCGCGCTGGAGGCGGAGATTTTGAAGTGGGCGCTCGGCGCGAAGAACTCCGCAAGGTCGTTGTCTCGGTACGTGAGGAGCTCGGTGCCAAAGAGGCTTTCGAGCTGTTCTGCGGTTCCGCGAACGGAGAGCGTGCTGCGACCGTCGACGCGCCGGGTGATCTGGAAGCCGGCGTCGGTGAGCGCCGTGGCGAGGGCTTCGTAGTCGGTGGCGTTCGGTGCGTAGTCATCCGCGAAGCGCTTCGGCGTGACGTAGCGTCGAAAGTCTCCGGACGTGGGCGTCTTCTGTCGCTGCAGCAGCCGCTCGAAGCCTGGTCGATCTCGTAGCGTGAGCCCCAGCACGAAGTCGATGGGTGTATCGGCTTGCACGCGACCGACGACGTGCGACCGCAGGACACGCGGCGGCTGGTGCGGGGCCACGAGAGCAACGTTGGTGGTTGCCTCGGGGGCCGCCGGCGCGCAGCCGGCCCCGCCCATGACGACTGTCGCGAACGCCACTACCGTCGAGACCGACCAGGCGCAGCGCGAATGCAACGGAAAGGCAAAGTGAGATTTGGACATACTGTGCGGAACATACACCGCAACACCTACGGCCACATTCACTTATGAAACTACGTCTGTATCAACTGTGTCCACTGCATCGCAAGGGGGGGTTTTGGCCAAACCAAATCGAAACGCCGGCTTGACCCGGGAAGTTCGCCCGTGATGAACTGACACAAGCGCTTTCGTGCAAGCGCTACGGTGGAGCATCTTTATGAAGACGAATCGTGGCTTGGGACCGGGTTGTGAAACTTCCTTCTCCACTTCGGTACGCCTCGCGCGATACGGCGTGCTCGCCATCGCGGCGTGGGCACTGTTCAGCGCGACCGCCTGCAACACCGAAGGGACGCAAATAGACCTGGGCCCCGAGATCGATCAGGGCGCGGGCATCGACTTCGCCGGTGCTGATCTCGCAGAAGGTCCGGACATGGCCTGCACGCCGGAGGTGGCGAGCTGCACCGGCCTGTGTGGGCCCGTGCGCGACAACTGCACGGGCTTCACCTATCAATGTGGTGCGTGCGGGTCGGGCATGGTCTGCGACCTCGATGCGCACGCCTGCATCGTCCCGAAGGCCGACTGCGTGGCGCTCGGTCGCGACTGCGGAACGACCAAGAACAGCTGCGGGCAGACCATCTCCTGCTCACCCTTCACCTGCACGGACGTGGCCCAGGAGTGCGATCCCGACACCAACAAGTGCGTCACTTGCACGTCGGTGACCTGCCAGGATCTCGGCTACGAGTGTGGAGAGGTTTGGCTGGGCTGCGGTCCCGCATCGAACAAGACGGACTGTGGCTCGTGCGCGACCGACAAGAATTGCAACAACGCGCTGCACGTCTGCGAGCCCAAGCTGGCCGGCACCTGCACGCCGCCAGCCGGGACGGTGACACCGCAAATGATGTGCGACGCCGCGAAGGCCGCGAAGAACGTCGAGTGCGGCATCATCACGAACGGCTGCGGTGGCCTGATCGATTGCACGACGGTCGACCCCGCCCATTACAAGTGCCGCACCGGTCTCACTTGCGGTGGCGCGGGCGTCCCGAACCGTTGCGCGCCGCAAGAGCCGCCGAGTGAGTGCCTCGTCGCCGGCTACACCTGCGGCACGCTCACGTCGGCCTGCGGCGGCACCCTCAACTGCGGTACCTGCGATGCGACGAAGAACGAGGTCTGCAATGTGGCCCAGGGCCAGACGGCCGGCACCTGCGGCCTCGTCTGCGACAAGCCCGAGAAGAGCTGCGCCGTAGAGTACGGCGGCATGTGCGGCAAGCAGCTCGACAACAACTGCTGGCCGAAGAAAGACTGCAACTGTACCGTTGCCGGTGAGGTCTGCTCCACCTCGACGCCGGGTCAAACCGGCACCTGCGGCAACTCGAAGGCGTGCGCGATGTACACCGACGGCGCTCCGACGAAGCCGTGCTCGACGCAGCCGTCGAGCGCGTTCCCGAAGGGCGACGGCACGAACCTCACCTGCCAGTGCAACAACCAGGGCAACGCGCCGGGCCAAGAGGTCTGCATCAACCAAGACGCGCTCACGCACCAAGGCACCTGCTGTCAGCGCACCGCCTGCTCGGGCAACCAGGCCACGGTCGTCGATGCCTGCACGGGTCAGACGCTCAACTGCTGCACCGGCGGCCAGGTCGTCTACAACAACCAATGCTGCACGCCGATCGCGAACCCGTGTGAAGCCGCGGCCAACGCCGGCAAGTACGCCACCGGCGTCACCGACGGTTGCGGAAATCTCGTGAACGGAACTGGCGTCTGCGACTGCAGTCGCTACGGCGGAACGCCGGTCAATCCGGATACGAATGGCGACGGCACGCTCGACAACGGCGGCGCCTGCTGCGCGGGCCCGAGCTGCGGCAACGGCATGGGCGGCACGTTCTGCGACGGTCGTCAGATCCAAGCGACCTGCAACCCGAACGTGAAGAACACCTGTGACATCGGCGATTGCGGCGGATCGAACCCGCAATGCAGTGGCGGCCTCTGCTGCACCCCGGCCGCGTGCCCGAGCGACGGCAAGTACCACGCGGCGTTCAGCCCCGGTTGCGGCCTCGCGCCGATCGTCTGTAGCTGCAGCCGGTTTGGTAGCAGCCAGAACGTAAATCCCGACACCGACAGCAATGGGATCATCGACGATGGCGGCACCTGCTGCGCCACGCCGACCTGCGGCAACGATTGCGATGGTCAACCGAACGCCGCGACCTGCAACGCTGCGGTGAAGACCGGCAACTGCTCGACATGTGCGTCGAACAAGTGCTGCTTGGCGGGCGTGTGCCAGGCTAACAAGACGTGCTCGGCCGACTATCCCGGGAAGTGTGGCGACAACCTGCCGGACGGTTGTGGCGGCAACAACGTCGACTGCAACTGCACGTTCCCGGCAACCTGCAGTACCAGCACCCCGGGCGTCGAGGGCACATGCACCTGCCCGGCTGCGATCTGCAACGGCTGCAATCCAGCGACGCAAACGAACGGCTGCGGCAACTCGGCAAACTGCGGTTGCGGCGGCGGTCAGGTCTGCGGCGCAGCCAACGCATGCTGCGCGCCCCAGAGCTGCGGGAATCTGCCGGCTGGCTTCCAGTGCGGCTCCGTCAGCGACACGTGTCGAGGCATCAACATCCCGTGCGGGTGCGACACCACGAACAAGCCGAACTCGATCTGCAACGCTGGGTCGCACCAGTGCGACTGCGTGCCCACGAAGTGCTGCAAAGACACGGGCGACGTTCAGCCGTGTCTCGCCCCCGGTGCCTTCGCGAACGATGGCTGCGGCAGCGCCGGTACCTGCAGCTCGTAATCGGTTGGGCGACTTCTCACGAACTCAGAAGCACTCAGAGGGCACGATGACCTTCATCAATAGACTCGTTTCGCGTGCACCGATCCTGACGCTGGCCCTCACGGCCGGCCTTCTCGGCGCCGCGTGTCACCGCAACCAACCTGGCGACGACGTCGATGGCGGTCCCGGCGATGGCGGCGATCCCTTCGGCGATGGCGGCATCATGGCGTGCGCGACGCAGAGCGCGAAGGCGGAGCTCGCCCCTCTCGACATCTTGCTCATCCTCGACACGTCTGCGTCGATGGACTACGGGGGCAAATGGACCTCTGTGAAGGCCGCCGTGCGCTCGTTCGTGAAGAACCCCGCGGCCAACGGTCTCGGTCTCGGCGTGCAGTACTACCCGCTACGGGCGCAGTGCAACCGTACCGACTACGGCATGCCCGCGGTGCCCATCCAGGTCCTCCCCGCGGGGCAGACCGACATCTCCGATTCGCTCGGCGTCCAGCAGATGTCGGGTGGCACCCCGATGGTGCCAGCGATGGAGGGCGTGTCCGTATACCTCAAGCAGTGGGCCACCGATCACCCGACGCACAAGATCGTCGTCGTGCTCGCCTCCGACGGTGCGCCGGACGACAGCTGCATCGCGCCTTCTGCCGATGGCCGCGTCAACTCTCTCGCCAACGCCACCCTCACCGCCATGGAGGCCTTCCAATCCTCCGCCAAGATCTCCACGTTCGTCATCGGCGTCGGCAGCGAGACCACCGTCCTCGAGCAGATCGCGACTGCCGGCGGCGGCAAGGCCTTGTTCGTCGACACCAACTCCGACATCCAAGGTGCGTTCCTCGACGCCCTCACCCAGATTCGCGGCAACGCCCTTTCCTGTGAGTTCGCCATCCCCAACGCCGGCGACATGGTCCTCGACTACGAGCGCGTGAACGTCCTCTTCACCCCCTCGGACATGGCCCCGCCCACCACCCTCGTCTACGTCGGCAGCGTCGACAAGTGCGGTTCTGCGCCCGGCAAAGGCTGGTACTACGACGATCCCAAGATGCCGCAGAAGGTCGTGCTCTGTCAGGACGCGTGCAGCACCGCGACATCCGCGTCGATGGGACGCGTGGACGTCGTGTTCGGTTGTAAGACGAATATTCTGTAGAGCGGATTCGACCTACAACGTTCTCGCGCGGATGTCCTTCACGGTGTCGGCGAGCGTCTCCTGCGGATCCCTGGCGACGAAGCCGAGCTCTCGCGCTGCCTTGCCCGAGTCGCAGTACCAGAAGACCTGACCCATCTCGACAGCGCTGGGCTCGATCCGTGGCACCTGGCCGATGGCGCGCTTGAGGCTGGCCAAAGCGGTGGCCGCGAAGATCTGGGCACGACCGGGCAGGGCGAGCGGATTGCGCTGCACGTGAGCAACGCGGCCGACGCGGGC
Organism: Myxococcales bacterium; assembly: GCA_043741435.1. Lineage (GTDB taxonomy): Bacteria > Myxococcota_A > Polyangia > Palsa-1104 > Palsa-1104 > JBDTCO01. The sequence goes on along the minus strand of JAYUBF010000304.1, from coordinate 477 downwards.
GAAAAATTCGGCGAAGGTCCAGTTGGGACCACCGACCAAATAACGCTCCATGCTGCGGCCGCGTTCGGCGGCGGCGATCATGGCAGCCGCCGCGTCGCGAACGTCGACGAAGCTCAGGCCGCCGCGGGGCATGACGGGTAGTTCGCCGTCGAGGAAGCGACGGATGTCGCCGGTGGAAGATTGACGAGCATCACCGGGGCCAAGGAGGAGGCTGGGGTTGACGACGACGAGCTCGAGGTCGAGCTCGCGGGCTAGCTGGAGCGCGAGCTTCTCTTGGTAGATCTTGGAGAGGTAGTAGGGCCAGTTGCCGACGATCTCGAGCGGGTAGGGTGCGCGCTCGTCGAGGACGGGCTCGGGCTCGCGCGAGATCGCGATGGTGCCTGACGTAGATGCGAGCACGATGCGCCTGACCTTGGCGTGCGCGGCGGCCTCCATCACGCGGCGCGTGCCATCGATGTGGAGACGCATCATGCGCTG
>JAYUBF010000303.1:0-3266 GCA_043741435.1 Myxococcales bacterium | reverse complement strand
GCGTCGTGGCGCGGTGACGATGCGAACGGACGCTACACGAAGTCCACTGCGCATCCGACTGCGGTTCATCAGCGACGGGAACTGGTACGCACGGGCAGAATTGAACTGCCGACCCCTACCGTGTCAAGGTAGTGCTCTACCACTGAGCTACGCGCGCGTGTTTTGGTCGGGAGTTAATACGTTGAGGCCCGGCCGGCCGTCAAGCGCCGACTGACGTTTTGGATCGCTGACGGAGTAGGATGCCCGCCATGTCCGTTCGCCGAGTTTCACCGTTCGGTGGCGCGCGGGTGGCCGCCGTGCTAGTCGCTTTTGGCATCGCCTTGGGCGCTGGCTACTTCGTGCGTGCGTACGCGACGCGCGACTTCGGCTTCGTGTTCGCGGGCTCCGACAGCTACGGCTACAACAAGCTGGCCGAAGAGCTCATCCGCCACCATCGCTACGCGCTGGAGCCGGCGCCCGCACCGCTCCACTGGGCACGTCCTCCCGGGTATCCGCTGTACGTCGCCGCGGTCAAAGGCCTCGCACCCGCAGCGATGAGCGGCGGCGATGGTTGGGCCAAGATCGTGCGCGCGAACGTGTGGCTCGAGCTCCTCGGGACGGGCTGCGCGCTGGCGTTCCTGGTGTGGCGGATGTCGGGCCCGTTGCCAGCGTTGCTCGCGCTACTGCTGCTCATGATCGCGCCGTTCAATGCGCTGGCCACGCCGGCTGCGCTCACCGAAACGCTAGCGACGTTCCTGCTCACCGCGACGGTGGCGCTGCTCATCCCCGCCGCCATCGGATCGCGGCACCACCGGCGCTGGATGATTACCGCCGGCGTGGCGTTCGCGGGTGGCGTGCTCACGCGGCCCGACACGCTGCTCATCGCGCCCGCGTTCGCAGCCGCCGCGTACGGCGCCACGCGCGGCGCGAGCGCGAGGCGCTGGCGTCTGTCCTTCTCGATGCTGGTGCCCGCGGTGCTCGCGTTCATGCTCACGATGACACCGTGGATCGTCCGCAACCTCGTCGCGTTCCATGATCCGCACCCGCTCGGGGGCCGCATCGATCGCTACAGCCGGCCGGTCGTGCACTACCAGGGAAGCTGGGCGTTCCTTCGCGCGATCTCACACGACTGGAAGCCGATGACGCAGCTCACGACCTGCTACTACGACCTGTCCTGCAGCCCGCGTCCGTTCCAGTTCCTCCACGCCGAGCCCACGCTCGACGAGCACGAGATGGCCGAGCTCGATCGTTTGCTCGCGCTCCGCACCAAGCTCGGCGACGCGCAGGAGGTGTCCGACGGCTTCCAGGCGCTGGCCGATCGTCGTCGCCGGATGCACCCGTTCCGCGTCGAGCTGCAGCTGCCGGCGCAGCGTCTGTTCGCGATGTGGATCGCGGATCACGACGAGCTCGTTCCGCGTCACGCACCGGCATTCGGATGGGTGCGCGCAACCCGGCCTCTCTCGATCGTGCTCGTGATCGCGAGCCTCCTCGGCGCCGCGCTCCTACTACGTGATCCTCGCCTGCGACCAGCTGCCCTGGTGCTACTTGCAGCGACGTGGGGGCGGACCATCGTCATGGCCTACACGTTCTACTCGATGCCGCGCTACCTGCTCGAGAGCGTGCCCTCGGCCTACGCCCTCATCGCGGGTGGCTTGGGTGCGCTGGTGACCTGGGTCTCCGCGCTGCGTCGCGCGCGCCCTAGCACATAGTTCACGTCGGGCGTGCTGTCTGCCTCGATGAACACCTGATACGAGAACAACGTGCGCGACAGCTTGATGAGGCCGCGATTGATCGCCATCGCAGCGCGCGAGACGACGTTCTCACCGAGCGCCTTGGGAAACGGTGCCGGCACGCCCCGCACGCGCCGGATGCGAAAACCAGCGTCGAGCAGGATCTGCTGTGCCGAGCGAAACGTGAAGAGCCGCACGTGCGTGCGATCGAGGATGCCGGCCTTGCCGTAGTTGAACTGGCCGAAGAGCAACATCAGGCGCTGCGGCAGGAATGCGATGTTGGGGACGGAGAACACCAAGCGACGCGGCTCGGCGTCGAAGCTCGACCTCAGGTCAGCCAGGAAGCGCTCCGGATCCTTGAGGTGCTCCAGCACGTCGAGCAACAACACGTGGTCGTTGTCGGCGATGTCGACGGTGAGCGGCGCGTCCAGATCTTGGACGTGCACCTTCACGCGCGGATCGTCGGACGCCGGCGGATCGCGATCGACCACCGTCACATTGCAGCCCTTGTCGGCGAGCAGCGGCGCGAGCCCATCGGGACCGGCGCCGAGGTCCACCACGCGCGCGCCCGGACGCACGGCATCGAGCGCGAACTGATGGCTCGACGCGTAGCCGAGCTTCAGATCGTAGTGGCGGTTGCTCGCCTCCACCGATGGGCGTGGATCGTAGCGCCGCTGGTACAACACGCCCGAGCGATGCGCCACGTTGCGCGCCGTCGCCACGATCACGTCCTTCGCGTAGCGCATCCCGTTCACGCGCGAGATCTCGTCGCCATAGTACGTGGGGATGGGCAGCTCGACGATGCGCGCGCCGAGGTTGAGCAGCTGCAGGATGATCTCGGTGTCGAAGTGGAAGTCGTTGGTGTTGAGGAGGTACTGCGTCTTCTCGAGCGTGGCCGTGCGGTACACGCGATAGCCGCTGTGGAACTCCGACAGCGACGTCCCGAGCAGCGCGTTCTGCGCGCGCGTCAGGATCTTGTTGCCCACGTACTTGTAGAGCGGCATGCCGCCCCGCAGTGCGCCGAACGTGGAGATCATCCGGCTGCCGAACACGGCGTCGGCGCGATCCTCGACGAGAGGAGCGAGCAGCCGCGGCAGCTCCTCCGGTGCGTACTGACCGTCGCCATGCACCATCGCCACGAAGTCGTAGCCCTCGGCGGCAGCGAACGAATAGCCCACCTTCTGGTTGCCGCCGTAGCCTTGGTTGTACTCGTTGCGCAGCACCGTCATCCGCAGCTCGGGATGCTTGCGCTGATAGTCGCGACCGATCTCGAACGTGCGGTCTTGCGAGGCGTCGTCGACCACGAGGATCGCGCAGTCGAAGTCGTCGAACACGCGACGTGGGATGCGATCGAGGACTTTTTCGAGCGACGCCTCGGCGTAGTACGCAATCACGAAAACGAGCACGCGCGCCCTCTCGGGATGACGCACGGCTGCGGGCTTGAACGAAGACATCGCGGCTAGTAGTCCGTTTCGGAAATAGCGCTCACAAAGTTGACCATCGTTCACGGCTCCTGTACCAGGGTTATCAAGCGCTTGGCTAGCTCGACGGTATTCG
>JAYUBF010000302.1:0-29454 GCA_043741435.1 Myxococcales bacterium | reverse complement strand
AGGCAGCTACACTCGCGCAGGCGGTCGACGAGCACACCCGAGACCACCGACGCGCCGAAGCCGCGCTCGCCACGCGTCGGAGTCGCCTCGACGAGCTGATCGCGCGAGGCAAGACGGCCGGCAAGACGTTCGCCCGCGTTGCGCTCGACCATCAACATGCGCTCGTCCGCGCTGAGACCTGCACGCGAGCCGCGACCAAGGCGGGCGCCGCGCTCGACAAGAACGTCTCGCGCACCCGTGCGATCGTGGAGCGTGCTGACGACATCGCAGCACGCAAGAAACACCTCGAGCCGCAACGCACCATCCGTCAGCTCGACGTCGCGCAGGACACGATCCTCACCGCGACAAAACTCACCGCCATGCAGCTCATCTCGTTCGCACTACGCGAGTACTTGCCGGCGATGCCGATGACGCCCCAGACCTTCGTGCAGCGTGTCCTCTCGATCTCCGGCCGGAAGGAGATCAGTCACGACCAGGAGCGCGTCGTGTTCTACGAGAACCCTCGCGACGCGCGCGTTAACGATGCGCTCCGCGATGCCTGCACGAGACTCAACCGGCGCGCGCTTCACCGCGACGACCGCCGACTTACCTTCGCCGTCGAGCCCCCGCCTGCGAAGCGCAGCCAGTTCGATTGATCTGATCCTGCTCACCCGGCGCTGGCCGAAGTCCCTGTCTGACAGACTCTCAAGAACAACTTCCACCAACCGCCTGAGACGACGGGGTGCTTCGTTGTGAGCAGGCGCGCACCCAGCGACGGCAACGCGCTCAGTGTGGCGCGGCTGGTCACAACGAAAGGAGGAGCCGTCCCCGTCGTCGCCCGAGCACGTCCGCCTCGAACAGCGCAGGCCTTAGCGCGGGCCTAGCGCATCAACGATCAGAACGCTTCGGCGAGGCCTTCGCTCCCCAGGTGATGCCGCCGCCCGAGTGGAACCTTACAGCGTCGCCCATCCAGAACGTAGGCGGCGGCACGGGCTTGAGCAGGTCGTCGCGAACCCGAAAAGTGTCGTCGCCAGCCGACAGCGAAATCCAGCCGTCGTCCCGCCGCGCGTAACCGAAAACGCGACCCGTCGGTCGAGCCGCGATAAACCGCTCGAGATCCGCTGAGTGCACGAGGGCGGTGCCCTTCTCGGGGAACCAGCCATACACACCGAAGTTGTCGGGTCGGATCGCCATGAAGATGTGGTCTGGCCGTCCCTACTCGGCTTCTTCCGCGCGCAGCGCTTCGAGGGTGGTTCCACTCCAGCGTTCGAACGCTGCGCCTTCGGCCGTCGTCGCGTCGGGCGTGGCCGTGATCTCGAAGTCACTCGCCGGGCGCTCGCCCAACGTCACCGACACCGTTCGCAGCTGATCACGACGGAACACCGTCAGCGTGACCACCTCGCCCATGCGACGCTCGCGAAGGCGCGTCTTCAGGCTGCTGCTCGTCACGCGGAAGCCCTCGAGGGCGATGATCTCGTCTCCGGAGAACAGGGCCGCAGCTTCTCCGGGCCCGCCCGCGAGTGTGGTGGCGACCACCGGTGCGTCTCCCGAGTCGCGCGTGGTCACGCCGAGCCAGGGCCCCGCTTCCGCATCGCGCTCGACGGTGAGCTTCAGGCCCAACGAGCGCAGCAGGGGCGCGGCGTCGAGCTCTTCGGTGCCGCGGATGTAGCGCGTGAAGAAATCCGCGAGCGATAGCCCCGCGGCTTCTTCGCAGATGGCCTGCACGTCGGCATCGGCAAAGCCCACGCCGCGCGCACCGTAGCGACGCCACAGGAGGCGCATCACGTCGTCGAGCGAACGGGCGCCTTCCGAGCGCGCGCGGATGGAGAGGTCGAGCAGCAAGGACACCACGCCGCCCTTCAGGTAGTAGGAGATCGTTGAGTTCGCCGAGTTCTCGTCGGGGCGGTAGAACTTGATCCACGCATCGAAGCTGGCCTCCTCGAGACTATGGCAAAAGCGGCCCGGCAGCTCCGCGATCTTGCCGAGCTCTTCGGCGAGGGTGGCGAGGTACGCCATCGGCTTCTTGAGGCCCGCACGCAGAAGCAGCAAACGATCGTAGTAGCTGGTGATGCCTTCCACGACCCACAGCGAGCGCGTGTACGCCTCCTGCTGGTAGTCGAAGGGGCCCAGCACCGCGGGGCGGATGCGCTTCACATTCCACAGATGGAAGAACTCGTGGGAGACGAGCTCCAGAAATTCTTCGTACTTCTTGCGCGGGCTCAGCGAGAACGGCGAGGTGAGGACGGTGGTGGACTTGCGGTGCTCGAGACCACCGTAGCCTCCCGGAGAGCTCAGCACGATGAACGTGTAGTCGTCGTAGGGCACGGCGCCGTCGAACAGCTCCGCCGCCTTCTCCACGATCTTGGCGACGTCGGTGGTCAGGCGATCGTGCGGGACCGGGAACGCGCCCCAGATCGCGATGCGGTGGGGTTTGCCGCAGGCCTGCATCGTCACGAGCTCGTGGGTGCCGACCTCGAAAGGCGAGTCGACCAGCTCGTCGTAGTCCACCGCGACGAAGCATGACGGCGCGACCTCGGGCAACGCGACGGTGACGCGCCAGCCTGGCGGCGCCACCACCTTCACCTCGTGCGGCAATGACATCGATGCAGCGTGATAGAGAAACACCGACGCGCCGTTCCAGAAACCGTGGCTGTCGTCGAGGTGCGCCGCGCGCACCGTCAGGTCGTACGCGTACACGTGGTAGCGCACCCGGATCTGGTTCGCATCGCCACGCAGCACGATCCACGTGGCCTTGTCGCGCTTGCGGATCGGAAGCGCACGATCGTCCTCGTCGACGCAAGTCACTTGTTGCAGGTGGCGAGCGAACTCGCGCACGAGATACGAGCCCGGGGTCCACACCGGGAGCTGCAGCGCAAGCTCGTCCCCTGAGCCGGCCGCGACCGGGAGGGTCATCTCCAGTCGGTAGAGGTGGGCGTTTCTTTCGGAGAGATCGACGGTGTAGCGTACGGCTGGGCTGGGTGCGAGCATCGCTCCCTTCTTGGTATCACGAGCCCGTTTCGATCGCCTCTCTACAGCCTCCTCGGAGACCTCCTCGATGATTCGTTCTTGCGCCGCGCTGCTCGCGGTCCTCGGTTTCACGGCCATCGCTCACGGCGCGGAGCCCAGCGACGAAGACCTAGCCAAGTTCATCAAGAAAGGCCCACTGCCACCACCGCGTCAGGGCCAGGTGGTGGCGGTGCCGTTCCCCCCGCCACTTGCCGCCGGCTCGCGTCAGACGAGGCCCGTGGTGCCGCACGTGCCGCTCGCCGTGGTGCTCCACCAACCCGAAGGCGTCGAGCAAACGCCTCCGGCCATCAGCGTGACGTTCAACCAGGCGATGGTCCCAGTCAGCTCCGTCGGTGCTGTGTCGGGATCGGTGCCGGTGAAGATCGTGCCGTCGATCGAGGGCGCGTGGCGTTGGCTCGGCACCAACACCATCTCCCTCGTGCCGAAGAGCCGGCTGCGGTTCGCGACGCGGTACAAGGTCACGGTGCCAGCGGGCACCCGCAGCGCGACCGGCCAAGCGCTGGCAAAGGAGCTGTTGTACGGCTTCGACACGCCGCTGCCGGTGGCGACGCAAGTCTACCCGTACGACGGCGCTTCGGAGCTCGGCCTCGATACGCCGATCGTCGTGGTCTTCAATCAGGCCGTGACCGCGGAGAAGCTGACCAAGCTCGTCACGCTCACCGACAAGGCGGGCCACGGCGTGGCGCTGAAGGCCGTGCCCCGCGCGGATTGGTCGAAGGTTCCTTCCTTGGCGAGCTATGTGAGCTCGTCGACACCCACATTCGTCGCGGCATTCGTGCCGGTGTCGAAGCTGGCACCGGACACCAAGTACGTGTTCGACCTCCCGGCCGGCGTGGTGTCGGACGAAGGCGTGTTGCCTTCCAAGCAGAAGCTGACGCGCAAGTTCTCCACGTACTCGCCGCTGCGCGTGCGCGGGCTCGGCTGCGGCGGCCCGCCGAGCGGCACCACCAGCGCAACCACGTGCATCGTCGGCCAAGGTCTCGCGGTGAGCTTCAACCACGTGCCGAAGGATCCGAAGGCGGAGCGCTTCGTGACCGTCACGCCGCGGCCCGCGGATCTGAAGACCCACGTGCAGTACGACAGCGTCCACCTCGAGGGAACGTTTCTCGCCGAGACGCGTTACGAGGTGGAGGTGGCGCCAGGCGTGGTGGACGAGCTCGGTCAGCGCCTGGCCAAGCGGTGGTCGGCTTCGATCACGTACCAGCACAAGCCGATGGCGATCCGTGCGCTCGTGGACACGTTCGCGCTCCTCGAGAAGGACGGCGCGCTCCAGCTCCCGTTTCGCATGGTGAACGTGCCGAAGGTGTCGGTGACGGCTTATGCGCTGCCGGAAGACCAGCTGGTTTCGTTCGCCTCGATCGCTGGGTCCTCTAGGAAGGACGACATGCAGAGCAAGCGAGTCGAGCTCGCGCGCTACCGCGTGGAGCAATGGCAGGAGACGCCGAAGCTCGCGCGCGACCAGGATGGCGTGTACTCGGTGTCGCTGAAGGAGCTGGTCGCTCGCCATGGCCCTGGGTCGTATGCGCTCGTCTTCGAAGAGGCCGATCGCGCGATCTTGGCGCAGGTCACCGACCTCGGCCTCACCGCGCGCTACGACAGTGAGCAGATCGTGGTGCTCGCCACGTCCATCGCGACCGGCCAGCCGTTACCCGGCGTGAAGGTTCGGATCCTCGAGCAGAAGGGGCTCGAGCCCACGACCGCCACCACCGATAGCGATGGGGTCGCAGTGCTGAAGGCTCGGAAGTGGGACGAACAACATCGGTTGAGCGATCTGTACGTGGTTGGCGCGCGGGGCAACGACCGCTCATTCCTGCGCGTGACGTCGTACGGCGACGACCACCGCTCGGTGTCCCTGAACTGGGGCGGCCGCGAGCGTCAGCCCGACCGTCGCACGTTCCTCTACCCCGACCGCGATCTGTATCGTCCCGGGGAGACGGTCGAGGTTTACGGCATCGACCGCCAGTATCGCGGCGGCATCGACGATCGCATCGGGCTGCATCCGGACCGCAACCCCGTTGGCTGGACGGTGCGCTCGTCTCGCGGGCGCGAGCTCGGCAAGGGCAGTGCGCCGCGCTCGACCTTCGGCACGTTTCACTTCTCGGTGAAGCTCCCATCGGAGATCGACCTCGGCGACGTGCAGATTCAGACCGAGCTCGGCAGCCTCAGTGTGCGGGTACAGGAGTACCGCGCGCCCGAGTTCGAGGTGAGCGTGCAGGCAGTCGCGAAGACCTTGTTCTTCGGCGAATCGCTGCACGCGAGCGTTCGAGGTCGGTATCTCTTCGGCGCGCCGATGCGGGACGCCCCGGTGAGCTGGCGACTTTTCGGTGAGACCTCGCGGTTCCAGCCGGCGGGCCACGACGAGTTCCACTTCGGCGGTGCCATCGATCCACGAGACGACTACGAGCAACATTGGCGCCCCCATGGGCCAGACGTGCTCGGGAGTGGGAGCACCAAGCTCGACGCCAGTGGCAAGGTCGACATCGATACGCAGGTAGCGAGCGCCGGGGCGCGCCTCGACCCGATGGCGCTCGTCTTCGAGGCGCAGGTCAGCGACGTGTCGCGACAACTGGTGGCGGGACGACGATCCCTCTTCGCCCACGCGTCCGATCGCTACATCGGTGTGCGGCAGGTCCAATCGATGATCGAGAAGGGCAAGCCGGGATCGTTCGAGCTCGTGGTGACCGATCTCGACGGCAAGCGCCTATCAGGTTCAACGGTCACCGTGAGCGCAACCAGCCAGCCTAACTATCGCTATCGCGGCGACGGCGGTGAAGAAGACGACGATAGTGCTACGCCGAGCGCCGGCACGCCGAAGCCGCCGGTCGCCACCAACACGTGCACCGTCACCACCGCGGCGAACCCGCAGAGCTGCGCGCTACAGTTCCCGCGCGGCGGCTTGTACCTGCTCGAGGCGCGGTCCACCGACGCCATGAAGCGCCCGATCATCACGCGGACCTACGTCGCGGTCCTGGGCAAGGACTCCACGATCAAGACGACGAATGCAGGTCGCGTGGAGGTACGCCTCGATCGCAAGGTGTACCAACCGGGGCAGACCGCCCTCGCCACGTTGCGCGCGCCGTTCGCCGACGGGCTCGCGCTCGTCACGACCAATCGACTCGGATTGCTCTCCCATCAGACGGTGAAGATCAGCGGGTTCGTGGGCACCGCGAAGATCGCCGTGAGCGATCAGCAGGTGCCCGGCGTGGACGTGAGCGCGGTGGTGATCGCCGCACGCGGCAAGAACCATCCGCCCGCAGCGTGGGCCTTCGGATCGGCGGCGCTCGCGATTGCGCGCACGAACAAGAACCTCACCGTCGTGGTGAAGGTACGGAAGGACCTCGCGCGTCCGGGCGAGACGGTGCCGGTCGACGTGGTCGTCACCGATGCGCAGAAACGCCCGGTGGTCGCGCAGGTGAGCCTCGTTGGGGTCGACGAGGCAGTGCTCGGGATGAGCGGCTTTCAAAACCCGGACCCGGTCGCGTTCTTCCACTACGTTCGTGATCCTGGCGTGGGGCTCTCGGTGCTCCTCAAGCTGCTGCTGCCCGAGGAAGCGGCGGGCGACAAGATCAAGGATGGCGCCGAGAAGCGCAGCATGAAGGCGGCGGAGTCCATGGCGGGCGAGGCGTCACCGGTGCAGATGGCGAGCGGTCCCGGCGGTGGCGCAAGCGCCGGGCCGACGGCCACGCGACGGTTGTTCATCACCACGCCACTCGCGGGGGTGCTGAAGACCGACGCGAGCGGCAGAGCCACGTTCTCGCTGCCCCTCCCCGACAACCTCACGCGCTTTCGTTTGATGGCGATCGCTGCGGACATGGGTGATCGCTTCGGCCATGGCGACGGTGCGATCACCGTCACGCGCGCGCTGCAGGTGCGCACCAGCTTGCCGCGGTTCATCAACATGTCGGACGCGTTCGCTGCCGGCGTGGTCGTGGACAACCAGACAGGCAGCGCAGGGCAGGCCGTGGTCACCGTCACTGTCGAGGGCGTCGAGTTGATGGCCGCGGCACAGAAGACGATCGCCATCGGCGCCGGCGAGGCGCAGGAGGTTCGCTTCGACGTGCGCGCGCCGCGTCCGGGCGTGGCCAAGCTGCGCTTCGCGGTACGTCTCGGCAAGGAGAGCGACGCCGTCGAGCGCACGATCCCGATCTGGACGCCAGCGACCACCGAAGCGTTCGCGACCTACGGCAGCACCGCAGACGCGATCAGTCAGCCGATCGCTTTTCCGGCCGACGCGTTGCCGGGCTTCGGCGGGCTCTCCATCACGCTCGCCTCGACTGCGCTCACGGGTCTACAGGACGCGGCGCGCTACCTCGTCGAGTATCCGTATGGCTGCGCCGAACAGATCTCGAGCCGCGCGATGCCCATCCTCGTGCTGGGCGACATCGTCGCGCAGTTCGGGCTCGGCGGGCCGGACGTGCTCGCCACGCAGAAGCGGTACGCGAAGGTGGTGGTCGAGAAGCTCGTCTCCGGGCAGCGCAGCGATGGCAGCTGGGGAACCTGGGGCAATCCCTCCGACGAGGGCCGCGCGGATCTCAGTGCCTACATCCTCCTGGTGCTCCGTCGTGGCAAGGAAGCCGGTCTCGACGTCCCGGACGAGGTCGTTGGTCGCGCGACGGAGTACCTCACGCAGTGGGTCGGCGAGCACCTCAAGGCCGATCCCAAGGAGCCAGAGTGGCGAGCCTGGTGGGCCAGCGACATCTCCGCGATGGCGCTCTACGCGATGTCCGATTGGGGCCAGCGCGATGAGGCCCTCGCCCGGCGCGTCTACGCGAACGATGCCACGCTCGACACCTTCGGCAAGGCGATGCTCGCGGTCGTGTTTCACCGCATCTCGTCGTCATCGCCCCAGCGGACGGCGCTGTTGCGCGAGCTCGCGAACCGCGCGATCGAGACGCCGGCTGGCTTGCACTTTCAGGAGAAGCAGTCCGAAGCGTTGCAGCTGCTCATGCACTCTTCGGCACGTACCGACGCGATCGCTCTCTTGGCGCTGCTCGAGGCCGATCCGAAGAGCGAGCTCATCGACAAGGCGGTCCGCGGGCTCATGGACGCGCGCATCAATGGTCGCTGGGATACGACGCAGGCCAACTCGTTCGCGCTGTACGCGCTGGCCCGCTACTTCAAGGTCTTCGAGGCGGCGCCCACCTCGTTCACGGCGTCCATGTGGCTCGGCCAGGGCTTCCTCGGTGAATCGAAGTTCGCGGAGCGCTCGATGCGGGAGGAGCGCCTCGACGTGCCGATGAAGGTCGTACAGGCTGCGCATGCCACCGACGTGACCGTGGCGAAGCAGGGCAGCGGTCGGATGTATTACCGCGTGGGCATGCGGTACGCGCTCCGTGACGTGAAGCTCGGTGCGCTCGATCAGGGCATCACGGTGGCGCGCAGCTACGAGACCATGGAGGGCGCGGAGGACGTGGTGCACGAAAGCGACGGCAGCTGGTCGGTGCGCGCGGGCGCGTACGTGCGGATTCGCCTCGACGTGGTGGTACAGGACCGTCGTCATTATGTCGTGGTCGATGATCCGTTGCCGGCCGGCCTCGAGCTGGTGAATGCGGATCTCAAGACGTCGGCGCGTCGGGTCGATTCGGAGCAGGACCGCTGGCAGTCGAGCGAGTGGCGCTTCAACCACCACGAGCTGCGCGACGAGCGCTCGCTGCACTTCGCGGACGAGCTCGAGTCGGGTCGTTACTCGCTGACGGTGGTGGCGCGCGCGACCAGCCTCGGCACCTACATCGTCCCACCGACCCGGTCGGAGGAGATGTATCACCCGGAGGTATTCGGCCGTTCCGCGACGGATCGCCTCGTCGTGCGCTGAAGGGTCAGCGAGGAGCGAGCTGCACGACGCTGACTTCGTCGCTGACCAGGACCGGCGTCACCACGTAGCGCGCTCGAAGTTGCTGCTCCAACGCGTTGCGGGGCACGCCGATGGCCTGCATCTCGACCCATCCGGCGGGATCGCGCGCGGGCTCTTGCGCGTCGAGCATGCGCATCGCGTAGACCGAGTGGCCGCGGGCTTGCGCCGCACCCACCTCCCGATCGAGACGGGACCACATGCGCGCCTCTCCGTCGCGCGCGAGGTAGTACGACACCGGGAACGGCTCGAGGTGCTTGCTGCCTCCATAGAACGAGACGTACTCGTCCCATGCGTGCCCGGGGAACACGACGAGCGCAGCATCGCTCATCACGGCGGCCGCTCGGAGCGCTCGCTCCTTGTCTCGTACGTCGCGGTGCGCGGGCCACATGCCGAACGCGAAGTTCACACTGGCCAGATACGCGACGGTGAAGAAGGCCCAGCGCACGCGTGCCGATGTGGCATCGAGCGCCACCGCGACGAGGATCCAGCCGAGAGGTAACAGGAAGATCCAGCGCTCGGTGTCCGCACCGAAGAACACGAGCGCGAAGAGCACGTACGGCAGCGCGATCGCCGCGAGCGCTCGCAAGGGGAGGTCGCGGAGCGCGGTGCGATGGCGCCACGTGACCGTGACGAGCACGACGACGAGGACCAGGCCCAGCGCCAGCTGCGCGAGCAACCCTCTCAGCGCCACGCCCTCGAGCGCGGGGGACCACGACAAGCTGCGGCACGCGCCGTACACGGACGACGCAAAGCTGTACGCCCCCGTCGGCTCGACGAATCCGTGCGACGCGGACATGACCCAGCGCAGAGCGCCATCGGCGTGGTGACCTCGCACCACGAAGGCCGCGTAGACATACGCACCCGCACTGAGGAAGCCGCCCGTACCGAGCGCCAGCGCTGCGCTGGGCAAGGCGTGCTTGCGACCGCGCGGATCCTCGAGGCACACCGCGATGACGAAGCCGCACGCGAGCACGTGGGTCACGTGCGTCAGCACCGCGACCGCGAGCAAGACGCCCATGAGCAGCGCGCGTCCTGCCGACGGGTGGTCGGGATACGAGAGCGAGACCCGCACGAGCGCGAGCAGCGCGACGGTCGCCAGTGCGTACGCCTCCACATCAGCGCAAGCGGACCAGTAGCCGAACGACACGGCGAGCCCGGCCGCCGCGACGGTCGCAACGAAGCGGCGATCGGAACTCAGCGGGGCGAAGCGCCTGGCGATGTCGTAGGTGAGCAGCACGCCGGTGCCGCCGAGCACGGCATCGAGCAGGCGGCCGACCGCGAGCCCATCGCCGCCGAGCAGCCGGGTCGCAGCGCGCAAGAGGGGCATATAGAGGAGGTGCCCGGCCGCGAAATTGTGGGGAAGGAGCTTCAGATATCCGAGGCCGTCGCCATTCACCACGCCCGGCGCCGTGAAGAGGTACAAGCACGCAGCCGCCAGCCCGAGGGCGAGTGGTCTGGCGTCGATGCGCGGCTTTGGATCTGTGCTCATGAACCGGCGGGAAGCTACCGCTCGAAGAAGACTTCGTTGCGGATCTGCCGCTTGCGATCGAAGCCGGCGGCGACGAGCCCGTTCTTGACCTCACGCACCATCGCGCCGGAGCCGACGAGATAGAACGTGGGGGCTGTCAGCGACGAGGCGAGCGCGAGCAAGGGGGCGCTGATGCGGCCCGCCCGCGCGCCTACCAGCTGCTCGTCGCCGCCCGCCAGCTGCTCGCCAGGGCCAGATAGATAGAGCTCGTACGAAAAGCGTGCGTGCACGCGACTCAATTCGGTCAGCTCGGCCAGCCAGAAGACCTCGGTCGTGTGCCGGCTGCCCCAGAGAAGGTGCACCTTCCCGCTCTCCTTGCGGGCCAGGACCTCCTCGAGCATCGGCAAGACCGGCGCGATGCCGACGCCGGTGACACCGAACACCACGTCCCCCGCATGCGCGAGCTCGCACACGAAGAAACCCATCGGTCCGGTGATGCGCACGCTGTCCCCTACCGGCAGCTCGGCGAGGAACCGGGAGCCCACGCCAGCTGACAGCACCTTCAACACGATTGAGAAGCGCTCGGCGCCCGGCGACGAAGCGATGCTGTAGCTGCGCAAGACGAGCGCGCCCCCTGGCTCTTCGCCCACGCGAATCGAGACGAACTGGCCGGGCCGGAACGTCAGCGACGGCCCATCCACCACGAACGAGAGGCGCTGGATGTGCGCTGCGATCTCGCGTCGCTCGACGAGCTTGGCTTCATGGACGTTGCCCGACACGGGTGGTAGGGTACCCCCCATGCGACAGCCGAGGCTAGTCCTGCACGCTCTCGTGTTGGGCGCCGTGCTTCATGCCGGTTGCGACAAGGCGGCCGAGCCTACCCGTGCGCCCACGCCGCGCGGGCTCCCGCCGATCTCGGCCGACGAGCTCACCGCGCCCGCCGATCGCACCCATGCAGAGCACCCGAGGACCGATACCGATCCGCACGCAGCGATCCCGCACGGTGGTGACCCGCACGGCAGCATGGAAGCGTTGAGCCCAGGCGAGATCGAGTTCGACAAAAAGACGGTCATCTCGGGCGCGCTGCAGCTCGACGGGAAGCTCAAGGACAAGGTGAAGACGGGCGACGTCATCTACCTCGTCGTGCGCGGCGCCGGCGACGGAACCACGCCGGGTCCCGTGCTCGCGGTGAAGCGCCTCGAGGCCACGACCTTCCCGATGCCATTCCAGCTCGACTCGCGCGATGCGATGGTGGTGGGTACGCAGCTGAAGCCTCCCGTGGTGGTGAGCGCGCGTGTCGACAAGGATGGCGACGCGATGACGAAGAACCCCGGCGACGTCACGGGCACCTCCACGGTGAAGTCGTTACCGAGCGAGCAGCTCAAGCTCAACCTCGACACGATGCTGTAGCCATGGCCACGACGGAGCTACGCCAAGAAATCGTCGGACTGTTCGCGCAGGCTGTCGTGTTCACCGTCGGGATGGCCCTGTCGCTCGTGGTCGGCATCGTGCTCGCAGCGCGCACGGACGATCCAGCCGCATTGCTCCTCGTCACCGTCATCGCCGGCGCCGGTCTCTTGTGCGCCGCCGTGCTCTCCCAGAGCGTTCGCGACCGGCTCGTGTACGGTCCCGATACCGCGAAGTAGAACCGCGAAGTAGAACCAGACTTCTCTCGCTAGGACTGATCACCCATGCCCAACTACGGAAAGCTGCACGAGCTCGTCTCCCACCGCGTCACCTTCGAATACGACACCGGCGCGCGCATCGTCGGGTACATCGCTGCTTGCAAGCCCGGCTCAGGCCCGGTGCAGCTCGTGCAAATGTCGCGCGTCGACATCTTCGACGACAAGGGCAAGCTCATGGAGCACCACGATGAGTTCTCGTTCGTGCCCAACGTGATGACCACCTTCCGCCTCACGGAAGGTCCGGCGTAGTACCGCGCGTGGCGCTACGCGCTGCCGCGGCGCGCATCCTTGGCGGCGAAGCTGACCACGCGAAGCGCGCTCGTCTCCGTCGGGGCGACCTGCTGCAAGCCGGCAGCGCGGCGCAAAACGAAGTCGACTGCGCGCGCACGCTCCTGCATGGAGGCCGACTCGATGGGCAGGTACGGGATCCGGCTCTGCTCCAGCATGAACTTCACCATGCCGTCGATGCGCAATACCGACTCCCACGTGACGCCGGCGCGCACGCCGTCTTCCTTGAGGAGGTCACGGTGAGGGCGCACGAAGAATACGATGCCTTGCGCGACCCACTCCATGTACTGCTTGTAGGTGTCTTCGTTGAGCATGTCACCGACGACGAGCGTGTGCTCCGCGGCGTAGGCGAGGTTGTCGAAGGCGCGGTCGGAGACGAAGCCCGAGCCCTGCATCCTCTCCATTTGCACCTGCCGCTCGAACACGCGGCGCTGGTACTCCGCGATGAGGTCCATGTCCGTGCGCAACGCGTCGAAGCTGGTCTCGAGCTCGGCGAGCACAGCGCGCGCGATCTCGGTGATCATCGGAAGCCCGTACTTGCGGCTCACGTAGCGCGTCATGGTGGTCTTGCCCGTGGCGTGGGAACCGACGAAGTAGATGCGCATGGCCACGTCAGTAGCAAAACGCCACCGACGGGGTCAATGGCTATTGATGTAGCGTCACATAGGGCAGCATAACTACGAGGATCTATGTTTACGACTTCGCTACGCACACGGACTTTCAGCTTCGTTCTCGCCACCATTTTCGCCACGGGGTTCTGCTGGGGCGGGCTGACCGCGTGCGGCACCGCGGGCCTGCCGCAGGTCATGGACGTGCGTGACGTGAAGCCAGCGTCGGGCACGCCCCGAATCACCCGCATCCGCGACATCGGTACCGTGTTGCTGCCGCGCACCGGCGCGTTCGACGCGATCTCCGACGGGAGCGCAAGCCCGGGCGAGCTGCTCCTCGTCGAGGGCAACGGCTTCGGTCGACAGCCCACCGTCTCCGTCGGCGGTCGTGGCGCCGAGGTGATCGCGCGCGTCGATGGGGATGGCGTCATCGTTCGCGTTCCCGCCGGTGCGGAGACGGGCCTCGTCGACGTGGGCGTCACCACCTCAGGCGGCGTTGCCAAGCTCGGCACGCAGCTGCACCGACGGGTGGTGGCGTTGTTCGATGGTCGCCTGCGCTTCGCCTCGGTCGGTCACGACGGCCTGGCCGCGCCGTCGCGCGAGCTCAGCATCCCCGGCGGGCGTCACGTGCGCGTCGATTCGACGGGCGGCATCGCGCTCGTGCTCGGTGACAGCGGCGACGGCAGCGCGGTCACCGTCGTGGACCTCGGTCGCACCGATCCTGTGTCGCTCGGACAGCTGGCGCTCGGCTATCGTGCCTCGGCGCTCGCGGTCGCCGCGATCGCGCCACGCTTCGCCGCGGTGGGCGATGGCAAGGTCACGCTGTTCGACACCACCTCGCTGCGCCGGCCCGTGATGTTCGACACCGTGGCGCTGCCGAAAGAAGCACGCGGCATTCGCGCCGCTGAGCTCTCGCCCGATGGCAAGGTGCTCGCGTTGCTGCTCGCCGACGGCAATCGCTTGCTGTCGATCGACGTGACCACGCCCACCTCGCCGCAGGTCATCTCCACCATCGATGTCCTCCCGGGTGAGCGCCAGAGCCTGGTGCGCGACCTCGCCTTCGCGCCCGACGGACAGACCCTCTGGATCGTCTCCGGTGCCTCCGCCGAGACGCACCCGCAACTGGTCGCCACGCGGATCACCGCGGTGCGCATGCTCACGGCCTACGCCGAGGGCGATGTCAGCGCCACGACGGCAGAGCCGGGCCACCCGATCGATCGCATGCGACGCCAGCTCGCCGTCTGGAAGACGCAAGTGGTGCCGAGCACCGGAGCGCCGCTCGCCCTGTCCGTCGGCAAAGCGCCCGATCAACAGGGCAGCGCGATTCGTTCCGCACCCGAAGCAGCGACGGTCTATCTCACCGCGGTGAAGCCGGGCGCGTTCGACCTCAAGCGCGGGGACCTCGACCTCGCTCGCGTGCGCAAGACGCTCTCCGGCAACGACCTCGGCGCCATCGCGCGTGCCGAGCTCGGCGGCGGGGGCGGCCCGGTGGGACCCACGCCAGATCTGCTCGGTCCGTTGGTGGTGCCCGCCGGCGACAAGCGCGCGCTCGCGTTGGCGCTCCACGTCACCGACGGCGGCGTGCAAGTCGGAGTCGACGATGTGAGCCTCGAGACCGGAGGAACCGCGCGCTTCTTGTCGCTCGGCATGCTGCCCGTGACGCAGGTTCGCCCACCGTTCTCGTTCGGCGATCTCGCGATCCAGCCATAGCGCTTCCTCCGCATCGCGTTTCTGCTAGGGTCCGGGCCGTGAACCCTTCTTCTCTCAGCGGCAAGGCGCGTCGGCATCTCCGCGCCCTCGGACATCACCTCACGCCCGTGGTGCTCGTCGGCAAAGAAGGGCTGAGCAAGGCCTTGTCCGAGGCCACGCTCGCGGCGCTCGGTCAGCACGAGCTCATCAAGGTGAAGCTCGGCGAGAACGCGGAAGGCGATCGTCGCGTGCTCGCCGACCAGCTCGCGGCCTCGACCAAGTCGCACCTCGTGGGCGTGGTGGGCCGGACCGTGCTCCTCTATCGAGCGCGCGCGGAGAAGCCGACCATCAAGCTGCCCGCGGAGAAAAAAGCGTCCGGCCCACTCAAAACCCGCGCGAAGTCAGCGTCAAATAGTTAGTACGGCAGGGCACCTAAATCGGTTGACTGAATTGGCTGAAAGTGGCACCAAGCGACTAGAATGAGCGGGGGCGCCCCTCGTTCGGAGGCGTTGTTCATGAGTCGTGCAGCAATGGGTTTCGCGTTGGGCTTCGTCGTCTTCGCAGCCGCTTCCGGTTGCGCCAAGCCGGCACCATCGTCGCTGCCCGATTCGGGTGGGTTCGTCGAGCACGGTCCCACGGCCGATTTCGCGGGCTTTATCTCCAACACGCCGGACATGGCGCAGCCGGTGGTGGCCGACCTGGCGAAGCCGGCGGATGCCTCGTTAGATGCGTCCATGGCGCCCTCGCCCGTGGACATGGCGACCACGGCCCAGACGGGCGCGTGCGGCGCGGTCACCTACGCCGGCCTCTGCAACGCGAACGTGCTCAAGTACTGCCTGTCGAGCGTGCTCACCACGATCGACTGCGGCGCGAAGAGCCTGGCCTGCAAGGTGGACGCGAGCGGTGACGCGAACTGTCACTACGCGGCGGGCAGCGCCTGCGGTGCGCTCGGTTCTGGCGGCGTGTGTGACGGCAACACGGTGGCGTATTGCTCCAACAGCAAGATCGTCCTGCTCAACTGCAGCAGCACGGGCAGCACCTGCGGCGAGATCTTCGGATTCGCGAGCTGCTTCTGAGGATGTCTGGCTGCGCGACAACTTGCCGCGTCCACCGCTGACCTGAGGTCGGGCTCGCCGCGGCATCCGGGCTAGGCTCCGCGAAACCCATGTAGAAAAACCTAGTCCGACGCTGGCGTACGCCGTGCACGAAGACGGTGGGTGCGAGGCGCGCGATGGATCGTGTGGTCGATGTTCGTCGCCGGGGGCGTCGCGGGCTCGGCGTCGGCGGCCAGCCCGCCGGTGGCCGACGATCTCCAGCTCCCGAACGAGCTCTCGCTCGAGGACGCGCTGCGCATCTTTCGCGAGCGCGGCTACGACTTGCTGCTCGCCGATGCCGCCGTTGCTGCCGCCGAGGGTGACGCAGCGAGCGCCGCGCAGATCCCGAACCCCACGTTCATGCTGCAGGGCTCGTACAGCTTCTCGTATGCGTCTCGCTACTCGGCATCCCCGATCCAAAATCCTGCGACGCCTTGGGGGGTGACGGCCGGCCTTGGCGATGGCAACGCGCTCGAGGACGCCATCTCCGGCAAGCGCGGCTTGCGCAAGCGGGTAGCCGCGGCGGCGCTCGCGTCGGCCAAGCTCGGTCGGGTCGACGCGCAGCGCATGCTCGAGTACCAGTTGAAGGAGCAATACATCGCCGCGCTGCTCGCGCGGGACCTGCTCGACTTCGCGAACGAGATTCTGCGCGGGGCCGAGCAGACGTATCAGTTGATGCACGTGCGCTATGCGGCGGGCGCGGTGTCCGAGGCCGACGAAGCCAAGGTCGAGCTGGCGAAGCTCGAGGCGGAGCAAGCCGTAGACAGCGCGACCGAGGCGTTGCGCGTCGGCAAGCTGGGCCTCGCGTTCTTACTCGGCGTGCGCGGCAAGGTGCCCACGTTCCACGTCTCGCAAGATCTACCGCCGTTTCGCGTGCCGTCGGCGCTCGCGCAGACCTCGGTGGAGCAGCTCCTGACCGAGGCGTGGGCGTACCGCCCCGATCTGCAGCAGGCGCAAGAGGACCAGAAGAAAGCGCAGGTCTCGGTCTCGCTCGCGCGCCGGATGCGTGTGCCCGACCTGTCGCTCAACGTCGCCTATCAGCAGCAGACCGGGACCGACGCTACGGCAGCACAGCCGCCGACGTTCTCGTTCGGCATCCAGGGCAACCTGCCGGTGTTCTATCTGCAGCGCGGCGAGATCCTGCACGCCGAGGCCGAGCTGCGCGCCGAGCAGATACAACGTAGAAAACTCGAGGCGCAGATCTCGACGGAGGTGGAGACCGCGTATACGCGCTTCGTGTCGTCGAAGAGGCAGATCGAGCGCATGGAGTCGCGGCTGCTCGATCGCGCCAAGCGCACCCTCGACCTCGTCGAGATCCAGTACCAAAAAGGCGCGGCCTCGCTGCTCGAGCTGCTCGACGCACGCCGGCAGTGGATCGCGAACAGCGAAGAGCATCTGTCGTACCTGGCCGCGTACTGGAACGCGATCTTCCAGCTGGAGCAGTCCGTGGGCATGGAGCTTCGATGACAAGAAAGGATCCTGGTGGGCTACTGGTGATCGCGTTCGCGTTCGCGTTCGCCGCATGCAACAGCCAGGCGATGGAGCCCACGCAGCCCATCCCACCGGGGCAAGCGTGGCTGACGCAGCAGCAGATCACCGAAGCGAAGATCGTCGTCGCTCCGACCGCGGTGCACGGCGTCGGGGGAAACGTCGCGACGGCCGGCCGGGTCACGTTCGACGATCTCCACGTGTCGCACGTGTTCTCGGCGGTGAGTGGCCGCGTGATGAGGATCGTCGCCCAGCCAGGACAACGGGTGAAGAAGGACCAGGTGCTCGCGGTCATTCAATCGCCCGACGTGGGCTCGGCCTTCTCCGATCTCGCGAAGGCCCACGCCGACGCGGACGCCGCCGAGAAAGAGCTCCGCCGCCAAAAAGAGCTCTACGAAGCACATGCCGGCGCGCAAAAAGACTTCGAAGTGGCGAAGGCCACGGCGAGCAAGGCGAGGGCCGAGCTGGAGCGCGCGCAGCGCAAGGCGAACCTCCTCGCCAAGGGGGGCATCGACAACGGCTCGCAGGACTTCTTGCTGCGGGCGCCCATCGAAGGCGAGGTGGTGGTGCGCAACGTGAACCCGGGCGCCGAGGTGCAGGGTACCTACTCGGGCGGCCAGGCCGTCGAGCTGTTCACCATCGGGGAGCTGGACAAGGTCTGGGTGATGGCCGACGTGTTCGAGGTCGACCTCGCGAAGGTGAAGGAGCGCTCGCAGGTCACGGTGCGGGTCGTCGCATATCCCGATCGCGTGTTCCTCGGCACCGTGGAATGGGTCTCGGGCGCGCTCGATCCCGCATCGCGTACCGCCAAGGTGCGCATCGCCGTCGACAACAAGGAGCGCCTGCTCAAGCCGGAGATGTACGCGACAGTGCTCATCGCCATCGATCAGCGAAAGGCGCTCGCGATCCCTCGCTCCGCGCTGCTGCGCCTCGGCGATCAGAACGTGGTGTTCGCGGAGATCGGCAAGACGCCCGAGGGCCTGCTGCGCTTCGAGCGCCGGCCCGTTGCCGTCGACGAAGAGGAGGGTGGCGACTACCTCCCGGTCACGCACGGACTGGACGCCGGCGATCAAGTCGTGATCTCCGGCGGGATCCTGTTGCTCGGGATGCTGTGATGCTCATCAGCCGTTTCGTTGCTGCTGCGCTGAAGGCGCCTGTCATCGTGTTCGCGCTCGTCCTCATGACGGCATGCGGCGGGCTCTACGCGTACAAGGTGCTCGACATCGAGGCGTACCCCAACCCGGTGCCGCCGCTCGTCGAGCTCATCTCACAGCCCGACGGCTGGAGCCCCGAAGAAGTAGAGCGCCAGGTCACCATCCCGCTCGAGATCGGGCTCGCCGGCATGGCCGGCCTCGACCACGTGCGCTCGCAGTCGCTGTTCGGCCTCTCCGACGTGAAGTGCTACTTCAAGTTCGGCACCGACTACAAAGAAGCGCGCCAGGAGGTGCTGAACCGGCTCGCGTTCATCGAAATGCCGAAGGGCGTGCAGCCGCAGATCTCACCCTGGAACGCCATCGGGGAGGTGTTTCGCTATTCGCTGCGCGGCAAGGGCTACACCACCCGCGACCTCAAGACCGCGGAGGACTGGATCCTGGAGCGCCAGTTCAAGCAGGTGCCCGGCGTCATCGACGTGGTGAGCTTCGGCGGCGAGACCAAGCAGTACCACGTCGACGTGAACCCATTCCGCATGCGTGGGCAAGGGGTGACGCTGTCGCAGATCCTGACGGCGATCGGCAACGCCAACCTGAGCGTGGGTGGCCAGCGCATCAACGTGGGCGAGCAGTCCTACAACGTGCGCGGCGTGGGCCTCATCCGATCGCTGCGCGACATCGGCGACGTCGTGATCACCGAGCGCAAGGGCGTGCCCATCCGCGTGCGTGACGTCGCCGAGGTGTTGTTGGGCGCGGCCCCGAGGCTCGGGATCGTGGGCCGTGCGGGTTGCATGCCGCACGAGCCCGCCGCTTGGTACAGCCACCTGCCGTTCGTAGGTAGCGAGGCGCGCGAAGAGCGCGGCGCCGACGAGCCCACGGCTGATTGCGACCCTGCGGATCAAGCCGACGTGGTGCAGGGCATCATCCTCATGCGCTACGGCGGCGAGACGCCGCAAACGCTGGCCGGCGTGTACGAGCGCATCGACCACATCCGCAAGTACCACCTGCTCCCGCCGGGGATGGAGATCGAGCCGTACTACGATCGCGGGCGGCTGGTGAAGATCACCACGCACACGGTCATCGAGAACCTGCTGGTGGGCATGCTGCTCGTGACGCTGGTGCTGTTCGCGTTCCTCGGCAACGCGCGCGCCGCGCTCATCACGGCCGTCACCATTCCCCTGTCGCTGCTCATCGCGTTCATCGGCATGGTGTCGACCGGCACCCCGGCCAACCTCATCTCGCTCGGTGCCGTCGACTTCGGGATCGTCGTCGACTCGACGGTGATCATGATGGAGAACATCTTCCGGCACCTCGGGCCGCACGGGCACGGCACCATAAAGGACCGCGTGTCGTCCGCGGCATCCGAGGTGGGCGGACCCATGTTCTCGTCGGCGCTGATCATCGGCGTCGCGTTCCTGCCGCTGTTCACCATGACCGGCGTCTCGGGCGTGATCTTCTCGCCGATGGCGCACACCTACGCGTTCGCCATCGGGGGCGCCATCGTCCTCGCGCTGTCCCTGGCACCGGCGCTCGCCACGCGGTACATGCCGGCCGATCTCGAGGAGAAGGACAGCTGGGTGATGGCCAAGCTGGTGCGCCTCTACCAGCCGATCTTCAAGATCGCGCTGGCACGCCCCAGGGTGGCGCTGGCAATCGCTGCGGTGCCCGTGACGCTGGCGGCCATCGTCCTGCCGTTCCTCGGCGCCGAGTTCATGCCCAAGCTCGAGGAGGGCAACTTCTGGATCCGCGCGACGCTGCCGATGTCCATCTCGCTCGATCAGTCGGCGAAGTACGTGGGCCGCATGCGCGAGATCTTGCGCACGCATCCCGAGGTGAACACCGTCGTGTCGCAGCTGGGCCGACCGGATGACGGCACCGACCCTTCTGGCTTCTTCAACATCGAGCTGTTCGCGCCGCTCAAGCCGTTCGACGAGTGGCCTCGCGGGTTGACCAAGGAGAAGCTCACCGAGCAGCTCGGGAAGGAGCTTCAGCAGGCGTTCCCGGGCGTGGAGTTCGGCTTCTCGCAGATGATCTCGGACAACGTGGAGGAAGGGCTCTCTGGCGTGAAGGGCGAGAACAGCGTGAAGATCATCGGCCCGTCCCTCCACACGAACGAGGCGAAGGCCAACGCGATCGTCGGCGTGATGGCCGCGGTGCCCGGGGTGCGCGACCTCGGCATGTTCCGCTCGTTGGGCCAGCCCAGCATTCGCATCACGCCCGATCGTGCGCTCTGCGCGCGCTATGGGCTCAACACCGGCGACGTGGAGGCGGTGGTGCAGGCCGCCGTCGGTGGCCAGGCGGTGACGCAGGTCTTCGAGGGCGAGAAGAAATTCGACCTGGTGGTGCGCTTCGGTGAGGCCCACCGCGGCAGCATCCAAGCGATCCGCGAGGTGCCGGTCGCCATCGACGACAACAGCTTCATCCCACTCGGTCAGCTTGCCGAGGTGGTGCGTGAGGATGGCCCGTCGGTGATCTTCCGCGAGGACGGCAGCCGCTATACGCCGGTGAAGTTCTCGGTGCGCGGTCGCGACCTCTCGTCCACGATCTCCGACGCCCAGAACCGCATCGCGCAGGACAAGAAGAGCAAGCTCGACTACGACATGCACCTCGAGTGGGGCGGCGAGATCAACGAGATGAAGCAGGCCAATGCGCGCCTCTTGCTCATCATCCCGCTCACGCTGCTCATCATCGCATTCCTCGTGTACTCTTCGGTGAAGAGCGGGCTCGACACGCTGATCGTGTTGTGTGGCCTGCCCATCGCCGGTGCCGGCGGCCTCCTCGCATTGTTCTTGAGCCGCACCAACTTCTCGGTGTCGGCGGCGATGGGGTTCATCTCGTTGCTCGGCATCGCCGTGCAGGACGCGCTGATCGTGGTGACCTACTTCCAGCGCCTGTGTCGGGAGGATCGGCTCCCGGTGGCAGAAGCCGCGCGCCTGGCGGCCGATCGCCGGTTGCGGCCCGTGCTCATGACGACGCTGGTCGCGATGCTGGGGCTCTTGCCGGCCGCGCTGTCACATGGCATCGGCTCGGAGACCCAGAAGCCGCTCGCGCTGGTGGTGATCGGTGGCGCCTTGATGCTGGCGATCATCCCGCGCCTCGCACAACCGGCGCTGCTCTTGCTAGCGCACCGCAACGACGAGGTCGAGCAATTGCCTCAGGCAATCGCCTAGCAGTGTCCGTCGACGCATAGATTGGGATGTCAGCCGAGGGCGAGCCGCTTCACCGCCAGAAGCTGAGGTAAAGTCGCCCTCTGGAGGACCTTGCCATGATGTTCCGTAGCTTGCTTCGCATCACTTTTACTTTCACCGTCGCTGTCCTAGGGCTAGGGCTAGGTCTCGGGCTCGTCGCGTGTGGCGGGGACGACGACGACGCTCGAGACATGAGCCACTGCGCAGCGACCACGTGCAGCTCCGCGCAGGTCTTCAATGCCAAGACGTGTCAGTGCGACGCCATCGACATGGCGAACGCGGACCGGTAGACGTCCGTCAGACGGGTTCCGGTTCCGCCACCGGCAGTCGAATGAAGATGCGGCAGCCAGCGTCGGGTGCGGACTCGATGCGCAGATCGCCGCCCAGCGCTTCCGCCGCGCGATGCACGATGGCGAGTCCCAGTCCGTGGCCGGGCACCTCGCGATCGGTGCGCCCCCGGTAGTAGGGCTGGAAGGCATTGGCTGCTAGCTCGGCGTCCATCCCCACGCCGTTGTCGGCCACCATGAGCTCGACGGTGGCGGCGTGTTCCCCACGCAAGCGCGCGGAGATATGAATGGTGAGGGGACGCTCGCGCGAACGAAACTTCACGGCGTTCTGGATCAGGTTGCGCAGGATCTGCTGGAGCACCCCGGGTGCGCACGCGACCGCCTCGGCCACCACGTCGCTGGTGACGGTGACGTTCCGGAGCTCGGCGGCCAGCTCTTCGAGCACTTCGGGCACCGCGGCGATCGGTGACGCGCGTCCTGCGGTCGGTCGACCGGCTCGCGAGAGCTCGAGCATGTCGTCGACCACTCGCGCCATCTTGTCGACGGCCGTGCGGATTCGCGACGCCATCTGCTGCACCTCGTCGGGAGACTCGGCACCCGTAGCCAACAGGTCTGCGTAGCCGCGGATCGGCGAGAGGGGCGCGCGCATGTCGTGCGCAGCGCGACCGGCGAACAGGTCGAGCTCTCGGTTGCGTTCGTCGAGCAGCGCGATGTGCACGTCCACGAGCTCTCTCTGTCGCTGCAGCATGCGGCGCACCACGAAGGCCACGGCCAAGCACAATGCGAGCACCACTGCGCCGACGCTGCCGTCGGCGATGATGGCTTGACGATGCGCTACGCGGATCTCCTCGGCGTGCGCATGCGCGGCGGCGCGGTTGATCGCGATGAGGCTATCGACGCGACGATCGATTTCTTCGCTGCGTTCGCGCAGCGGATCACCGGCGGACGCCTGCGCCACCATCTCGACGATCGCGGTGTGCAGGCGTTGCCACTGCAGGCGCTCGCCTTCCTCGCTCGCGAGCTTGTCGTACTCCGAGGACAGCGCTGTAAAGCGTGCCTTGATGCTGGCCAGCTCGTCCGGCGACGGGTCACGCGAGAGGGCGAACACTTCGGTGTGCAAGTCCTCGAGCAGCTCGACAGAGCGCTGTGTGTTCTCCACCATCTCTCCGGTGCGCGCAGCAACGCGGCGCGCGATCACGAGATCGGCTCCGACCATCACCGCCATGAGCGCGACCACCAGGAGCAAAGCCAGCTGGACCGGCCAACCACGAACGAGCGGTGAAAGCCGCTCCCGGGAGAGGGTGTTGCGCATAGCCACCGACTACGTAGCACGCTACGTTTCGCCCATGGCGCGCATTCTCATCGCTGAGGACGACGAGCTCACGCTCGAGCTGCTCGAGAAAGTCTTGCGCCGCGAGGGCTACCACGTCACGGGCGTCACCGATGGGCAGGCTGCCATCGAGGCGCTGCGGGCCTCGCCGTTCGACATGGTCCTGACCGACGTGCAGATGACGCGCGCGAGCGGCATGGAGGTGCTGGATGAGGTCACGGCGCACCATCCCAACTTGCCCGTGGTGCTGATCACCGCGTACGCCGAGCCGGATGCCGTCATGGACGCGATCGGACGTGGCGCCGCCGACTACCTCGGGAAGCCCATCGATGTGGAGGCCGTACGCGCGACCGTCGCGCGCACGCTCGAGCGCCTGCGGTACCGCGGCGAGGCCGAGGAGCCCGCCATGAGCGCGCAGGAGAGCGAGAACGAGCTCATCGGCACCAGCACGAAGATGCTGCAGCTGTATAAGGAAATGGCGCGGGTCGCCCCGACGGACGCCACCGTGCTCGTCATCGGCGAGAGCGGCGTCGGCAAGGAGCTGGTCGCGCGCACCGTGCACGCCCGGAGCCGACGGAGCAACAAGCCGTTCGTCGCCGTGAACTGTGCAGCCTTGGCAGAGGGGGTGCTCGAGTCGGAGCTGTTCGGTCATGAGCGTGGGGCCTTCACCGGTGCGCAAGGCGAACGGCGCGGGCTCTTCGAAGAGGCCAGTGGCGGCACGTTGTTCCTCGACGAGATCGGCGACGTCGGAGACAAGATGCAAGGGCAGTTGCTTCGCGCGCTGCAGGAGGGGGAGATCCGCCGGGTGGGTGGCAACACGCCCATCCGCGTCGACGTGCGTGTCATCGGCGCCACCAACCGCGACCTCGCGCAAGACGTCCGGTCGGGACGGTTGCGCCAGGACCTGTTCTTCCGCCTGAACGTGGTGCGCCTCGAGGTCCCACCGCTGCGTGACCGGCTCGACGATCTCGATGCATTGACCGACCACCTGATGTCCCGCAGCGCGCGCAAGGCTGGCGTGCCCGTGCCGAGCATGACCGCGGCGGGGCGCGAGTGCCTGCGCGCGTACGAGTGGCCGGGCAACGTGCGCGAGCTGGAGAACGCGTTGGCGCGCGCGGTGGCCATGGCGCAGAGCGGCGTGGTCGTGCCGGCGGACTTGCCGCCGCAGGTCAGCGGGGAACGCTCCGTCAGTCGCCGAAGCATCGACGAAGACTGGCCGAGCTTGGCGGACCTCGATCGTCGCTACATCGACCGCGTGCTGGCCCGCACCGGCGGCAACAAGACGTCGGCGGCCGCCGTGCTCGGCGTGGACCGGCGCACGCTCCAGCGCTTGTTCGCCCACCGCGACGACAAATAGCGCGCGAAAAATTGCGCACGATCTGGCGCCGGCGGAAGCTAGGGAGAGAGCCGGAGATAGCGATGTGGAAAGTCAGCGCAGCGGTGAGTCCCATCGAAGTGGAACGGGCCAAGCGTGCCCTCGTCGCCACGCCCGATCGCAGAGGTCCCGATCGCGAGTCCCTCGATAGCGTCGCGGACGTTCGCTGCGAGGGTCTTCGCGCGAAGGGTGTCATCATCGAGCTCGGCGAAGGTGGCCTCAGCCTCCTGTGCTCCATCGAGCCCGAGGTCGGCGCCATGCTGCACATCGAGCTGGCGGGCTTCGTGATCGAAGGCCGCGTGCGCCACACCGCGCGTGCCGGCGAGATCTTCCGGATCGGCGTCGAAGCCGCTTACGGATAGAGCCGGTCGTGCCGCCAGGTGCCGGCCACATCGGCGCGCAGGAAGACGATGCGGTCGTGCAGGCGCGATCGTCGTCCCTGCCAGAACTCGATACGCGTCGGCGCGAGCAGGTAGCCACCCCAGAATGCCGGGAGCGGAACGCGGTCGGGGTGCTGCGTGATGGCCTGCGCGAGCGCAGAGTCGATCGCGTCGCGCGAGGGCAGGGGGGCGCTCTGACGTGAAACGAGCGCGGCGAGCTGGCTGCCGCGAGGACGGCTGTGGAAGTATCGTTCGGATTGCTCGCGAGACACCTTGCTGATAACGCCTTCGACGCGGACCTGGCGCTCGAGTGAGGGCCAGAAGAAGTTCGCTGCGGCGCGCGGCTGACGCTCGAGGTCCGTTCCCTTGCGGCTCTCGTAGTTCGTGTAGAACGTGAGCCCTTCGGGCGTAACGCCTTTGCACAACACGACGCGAGACGAAGGCCCGCCGTCCTCGCCAACCGTGCTGAGGGTCATCGCGGTGGGCTCGAGGACGGCCTTCTTGAGGGCTTCTTCGATCCAGCGCGCGAGAGCGGCGACCGGGTCGTCGCCGAGGTCGGCGAAGTCGAGCGTGCTGCCTTCGTATTCCTTGCGCTGATCCTCGAGAGAGCTCATCGGCAGATGATGCGAGCGTCGCGGAAAAAACGCGAGTCTGCTTCGCGCCTGGCTAGTCCAGTCAGATCGGCGTCGGTGTTCGACTGGAAATACTTGGAATCAAACACGCGCACTACGGCATGGGGCTTGCTCCGCTGGTTGACGAGGACTCGAACTTCACTGCACCCAACCAGGAGACTCCATGAACCAGCTCGCTTCGGTCGCCGCTCTCTTCACCTTGCTCACCGGCTTCAGCGCGTCCGCTGCCGGTATCCCCACGCTCAAGAACACCGCCAAGCGCGCAGTCGTCAGTCAGCGGCTCCCCGGCCAGGACCTGCGAGTGCGCGCGCCCAAGAACGCCACCCTCCGTATGTGGGCCGACGGCGGCATGCTGGATGGCTTCACCGCGGTGAAGGCAGTCAAGCAGACCCGAACGGGCAAGATCTTTTCCCTTTCGCCGGGCCAATATCAGTACGGCAAGAAGACGTTCCGCGTGGAGCAGATGAACGCCATCTTTCCAAGGGGGAAGTAGGCCGCGCGTCGCTCGCGCGGTTCGAGAGAGACGCCTTCAATCTACGGCCGGCTGCGCGACGGGCTCGCCCGTCTCGTAGTCGTCATCGTAGTCGTTATTGCGCGGAGTCTCCACGGATGGCTCGAAGAAGCTTTCGCCGATCGCCATCATCATGATGCGCTCGGCGTCGGCACCCATCGACTTCTGCAACAGGCGTGGCGGCTCGTCCATCGGCTCGTCGGACAGATGGAAGGTGCCCCAGTGGATGGGGATGATCTTCTTGGCGCCGACCTCGCGGAACACCAGCGCGGCTTGCTCGGGCGAGATGTGCTGCGAGCA
The DNA here is from genome assembly GCA_043741435.1 of Myxococcales bacterium. Classification (GTDB taxonomy): domain Bacteria; phylum Myxococcota_A; class Polyangia; order Palsa-1104; family Palsa-1104; genus JBDTCO01. The sequence continues at coordinate 3,123 of JAYUBF010000302.1, read as the reverse complement.
CATGAACCAGCGCGGCTCGTACGCGCCGATCGGGATGAGCGCGTAGTCGAGATCGGGAAAGCGCTTCCCGATTTCCTTGAAGGCCGCAGGATAGCCTGTATCGCCCGCGAAATAGAAATGCTTTCCGCCCGCGGCGATGACGTAGCCGCCCCAAAGCGACTTGTTCTCGTCGAAAGCACCGCGCCGCGACCAATGCTGTGCCGGCACCAACGTCACCACCATGCGACCACCGCGCGCGCCGACGACCTCGGTCGTCTCCCACCAGTCGAGCTCGACGACGCGGGTGAGCCCGCGCTTCTTGAACCACGGACCGAGGCCCAGCGGCACGACGTACGTCACCGTTGGACCCAGCGCTAGCACGCTGTCTTCGTCGAGGTGGTCGCGATGGTTGTGCGAGATGACAACTACGTCGATGGGCGGCAGCAGCGGACCCAGCACGCCGGGTGGTGCGTAGCGGCGCATGATTCCCGCGATGCGATTCGCGAAGATCGGATCGGTGAGAAGCGACATGCCGCCACCTTGGATCAACGCGGTAGCATGACCGATCCAAGTGACCGAGGTGCCGCCGTGGTTCTCGCGCAGCGCCTTCCCGTCGTTCTCGACGAAGGGCGGGTGAAAGTCGTTCGGCGCGCCTGGTCGTCCCGGCGTGAGCTGCCACTTCAGCACGGCGCCGAGCCCGAGGCGCTTCGGCCAATCGGGCGGATTGTCGAAGCGCCCGTTGTTCCACTGAGGCGAAGCGTAGATGCGAGCCATCAGCGCGTCGACATCGGCCTTGAACATGGTGTGACACCCCGCGAAGCAAGGGAGCACGCCGGCGATGAAGACGCCGGCGACGAGGAACCGCAGATGACGGACGACGTTCCGCACGCCGCGCAGCATCCCACGGTGGTGCGTGGGATGCGATCGATTCGCGGGGCTGCTGTCGTGCCCGTCTTGCCAACGTACATCGAAGTCGTCATCGCATACCTGATCGTGTTCCTCCTGGGGCTGCTGGCGCTGCGAGCGTGGACAGATGCGCCAGAGATCCGTGGCAAAGCCAGTTGGCGGCTCGGGCTGCTTGGAGTCCGCGATCGTCGTCCCGCTGGATCTTCGGCGCCGGTTCTCGCACATCGCCTATCACGCGTGGATTGCCGGTAGCGTCGAAGACGCTCGTCAAGGCGCTTGCATTGTTCGTCGCCGTGCGCAAACGAGCGGCGGTCGAGGCTCGCGTGCTCGTCGCTCAGGCGTTTCTGCTCGCGATGAGCCTGGCCGTCGTCGAGAGCATCGGCCACGCCACCCCACCTGTAGAGACGACGTGGTGGGTCGTGGCCGCGCGCGCGGGCCTCTCGATACCGGGGCACATGGCCTACCTCGGTTGTATCGCGCTGCTCGTCGCCGAGCACGGCGTGCGGAGCGCGCGCGGGTGGCTCATCGGCCTCACCATCGCTGCTGCATTGCACTCTGTCTACGACTGGGCGGGACTCGTACCCCAGCTGATTGAGCAACAACTTCCGCTCGACTGGCCCTTCCGGATGGTCGAGTTCGCGATTGTCTACGGCACGTTCGTGTGGGTGCTGCGCGTGACGAAACGGCACGCGCCAGCTCCGATCACTCCGTAGCGGCCGTTCGCGCCACTCGACCACGTCGCCATCCAACCTTGAGCAGCCACAACGTGGGGGCGGCCAGGAACGTGCACGAACCACCTTGCACGGCCGAGGCGACGAAGTGGTCGACGAAGTCGGATGCCACGAGCGGCACATGGTGACGGTGGTTGTGACGCAGGTAGTGCATGACCGTGCGGACCTCGGTGGGCGTACGCAAAGCGCGCGCGTGATAGCGGTCGGCAATGACGCGTCCGGGCGTGCCCATCATGCGGTTCATGCCCTTGGCGAGGCGGATGGCGAGCCCGCGCATCCCGCGGGTGAGCGCCTCTTTCCCATCGGCCTCGACGAGGAGGTGAACGTGATTGCCTTGCACCGACACCTGCACCACGCGGAGACCGCCGCGGCGCACGCCGGCGAGGAGCGAACGCTCGATGACGCGCGCACTGCGAGCGCTGCGCAAGCTGTACGTGCGACCCGTCATGCGCAGCGTGACGTGAAGCGGCTTCGTCTCGTCGAGATCGGGTCGCGCGCGATGCGGCAGCTCGGCCTTGAGGAGACGGCGTTTCCGTCCCGCGCCTTCACGCTTCCCGCCGTGCGTTGCTGCCTGCGGTAGCGCGAGCTGCTTGGGCTTCGATGCCATCTTGATTAGGCTAATATAGTATCGAGCACTCGGATGTCAACCCGGAAAGTCCGTTCACCGACGGGTACGAAACGTCGACATCCCTGACACGCGCGCGCAAGGACCTCCCTGTGGGAATGCCGTGGAAAGAGAGCTCGGGAGTGACGGAGAGAACGAAGCTCGTGCTCGAGTGGAGCGACGGTGGTCCGACGCAATGTCGCCGGACAGAACCTCTTCTTGTGACTCGGACCGTGCACGGAAGATCGCGGGGACGGCTCCGCCTTCGGCTGTGGACAGCCGCGCCACGCTGGCTGCGTTCGCGTCGCTGGGTGCGCGCCTGACCAAAGCCGAGCCCCGCGATCTCAGGCGGTCTGCGGGATCGGGAGAGGTTGATTTCTTTTCTTCAGGTCAGAGCGGCCGGTGGATCATTTTCAGAGCGGCGCCATCAGAACGTCGGCTGTTCGTCGGCAGCGCACCTGTCTCCAATCTGAAAGGCTCTCAAACCACCTTCCACAAACCGCCTGAGACGCCGGGGGCTTTGCTGTGAGCAGGCCGCGCACCCAGCGACGGGCAGTGTGTGCCCAGTGTGGCGCGGCTGGTCACAGCAAAAGGCGGAGCCGTCCCCGGCGTCGTCCCGCCACGTCCGACGAATACCGAGCTCCAGCGCCGCCGACTGCGAGAACACCTGCGCGAAGGTGCAACGCAAACGTCGAGAACGCGCACGCGCACGACTGCGACGAGGAGAACGACGACGACCGGGCGTCGATCGTCGTCCCCTAGCCGAAAAGCTCGCCGTCCCCCTAGGCTCGACTTGAGCACTTTCGGACCGAGCCGTCGCGTCGCGAGGAGCCTCGGCAGCGACGAGCGACGAGGGAGAATACTGGTGGTATTCGACCGAAGAGCGAGGAAGCCGACGAGGCC
>JAYUBF010000301.1:0-29462 GCA_043741435.1 Myxococcales bacterium | reverse complement strand
TATCAAGCGCTTGGCTAGCTCGACGGTATTCGTGTGTCCGGAGCGAGCTTTGAGGGCGACAGTACTTATGCTCGACACTTGCGAGATGGACTACTAGTGGCTCTTGGGGATCTTGTCGAGATCGACCTGATCGAGCGCAGCGCGGATGAGCTGCGACTTGTTTGCCTTGGTATGACCGCGACCCTTCAGGGTGTCGACCAAGCGCTCGAGCTTCTCGATGTCCTCGTTGTAGAGCGAGATGCAGATGATCTTGTAGTGCGTCGGCCGCGGCTTTTTCGCGGTGGACGTGATCGACAGCGGACTCTGCGACGGGCGGTAGAACTGCTCGAGCACCTCGTCGTTCGACAATGGATCGTGGTGCAGCGCGGAGCCGCGGCCATTGCCCGCGGTGTCCTCCGTGTTGGTGGAGAGGTTTGCTCGACGAGCGCTCATGACGTGGCCTCCTGCACCGGCGAGGCGTTGCCCACGAAGCGATCGACCAGCTTGCGATAGTCGTCGGCACCGGAGGACTCGGGCGCGTATTCGAAGATGGTTTGACGTTTGCTCGGTGCCTCGGCGAGGCGGGTCGAGCGACGGATCGGGTGGTACAGCCGGTCTTTGAAGTGGCCGGACAGCGTCTCTACGGCATCGCGCGCAAGGCGCGTCCGCGCGTCGAAGAACGTGGGCACCACGCCCGAGATGCGGACGGAGTGGCCGAGGTGCTTGTCGATGTCCTTCAACGTGTGCAGCACTTGCTTCACCCCGACCAGCGCCAGGTAGTCGCAGGACACCGGGATCATGACCTCGTCGGCAAAGGCGAGCGCGTTCTGATTGAGCAAGTTCAGCGACGGGCCGCAGTCGAGCACGATGTACTGATAGCGGCGGAGGCCGTTCAGCCGATCGGACAGCACGCGGTCACGGCGATCATCGAGGCGGGCGAGGTGAACCTCGGCCATCGCGAGCGTGGCGTCCGCAGTGATGACGTCGAGCTTGCCGCGCACCGGCACGATCACGTCCTCCGCCTCGGTCGCCCGGGTGACGGGGCCATTCGGACCCGGGACGGTGACCGGCGTACCGACGAGGAGATGGTAGAGCGAGAGCTCGCCGCGAATGCCCAGCGACGTACCCACGTTGCCCTGTGCATCCATGTCGACCAGCAGCACATCGTAGCCACGGTCGGCGATGCCGGCAGCGAGGTTCACGGCAGTGGTGGTCTTCCCGGTGCCGCCCTTCTGGTTGAGGATTGCGAGCCGGCGCGCGCGTCGCTGCGAAGCGAAGCTCGTTTGCGATAGCGCACCTCGACGGCACTCCAGGCTGCAGAAGTAACGACGGCCTTGCAGCGACTGCACGACCTGGTACGCAAACTGCGGCAAGAAGCTGCGAGCGCACGTTACGCAGTGTTCGGTCATCGAGATCCCCCTGGCCGATCATTTTCCGGTCTCTCGTGAGACGCAATTTTTTAAGCGACGAATGATAGAAAGACTGCCGATGCGACCTCTCGACGATCTTCTGGTGCTCGACCTCTCGCGGATCCTGTCGGGCCCTTACTGCTCGATGTACCTCGGTGACTTCGGCGCGCGCGTCGTGAAGGTCGAGCACCCGCAGGGCGGCGACGACACGCGCGGCTTCGGTCCTCCGTTCGTCGGGCCGGAAGGGCAGCAGGAGTCGACGTACTTCCTGTCGGTGAATCGCAACAAGGAGTCCGTCGCGATCGATCTCAAGACCGAGCAAGGTCGCGCGCTGGTGAAGCGCCTCGCCGAGAAGGCCGACATCCTCGTCGAGAACTTTCGCCCCGGCGCGCTCGATCGCTTGGGCCTCTCGTACGAGGCGCTGCACGCCAGCAACCCGCGGCTCATCTACGCGAGCATCTCGGGTTTCGGGCACGTTGGTGACGCCGCATGGACACGGCGCCCAGGCTATGACGTCGTGATTCAGGGCATGGGTGGCCTCCAGTCGCTCACCGGCGCCAGCGATGGGCCGCCGTTCAAGGTGGGCACTTCGATCGCGGACATGGTGTCGGGTATGTACGCGCTCATCGGCATCCTCGTGGCGCTCCACGCGCGCCATCGCACCGGCCGCGGGCAGCACGTCGACATCTCGATGCTCGACGGACAAATCTCGCTGCTCACCTACCACGCGGGCGCGCACCTCAATGCCGGCGCGCATCCCACCCGCAAGGGCAACGCGCATCCCTCCATCGCTCCGTACGAAACGTTCGTGGCCTCCGATGGCCACTTCAACCTCGCAGTGGGCAACGACGCGTTGTGGCGCGCTTTCGCCACGGCGTGCGGCGAGCCGATCGCGGCGCTCGTGGCGGATGTGCGTTTTTCGACCAACGCGGCGCGGGTGCAAAATCGGGACGCGTTGTTGGCGGTGCTGCAGCCCATGTTCGCGCAACGCACCGTGGACGCATGGCTCACGCTGTGCGACGCAGCCGGGGTCCCCGCAGGTCCGATCCTCGGCGTCGATCAAGCGCTCGCGCATCCGCAAGTTCGCGCGCGCGGAATGATCGCTGAGGTGGAGCACGGCACCGTCGGCAAGGTGCGCGTGACCGGTGTGCCGGTGCGCCTCTCCGAAACGCCGGGCGACGTGCGCACTGCCCCGCCTCGCTTGGGCGAGCACACCGACGCCGTGCTGGCCGATCTCCTCGGCCTCGCCAGCGACGAGCTGGCCCGCCTGCGGCGAGAGGGCGTCTTCGGAGTCGTCGGCGAATAGCGCTCCTACCGGTCGTCCTGCTACAATGCTGGGCTGTGAACCGTCGCACGACTCCCAGCCGCGCCCGAGCAGCCCGTGCCCACTTGACCGACGTACCCGCTGTTAGCCAGGCCGCACCGGCGCCTGCGAGCGCCACGGCTTCCGTCGCTGCGCGGCTCATCGAGAGCTATGCGCGCGAGGACTCGGTTCGCGTCGTCCCCGGCCACGAGCTGCCTTCTCCGCCGGAGGTGCGCCTCGTACTCGCCGAGCTGCGCGAGCTCTTGTTCCCCGGCGCGACCAACTCGAGCAGTTACGTCGCTGGACCGTCGCTGCGCGCGCTCGTCGAGGCCCGCGTCGCCGAAGTTCGCGTGCGCCTCTCACGTCAGGTGTTTCGCGGTCTGCACCATCGCTGCAACGTCGACGGTGGCGAGTGCCAGATGTGCGAGCAGAAGGCGTTGCTCATCACCGATGGTCTGCTCGAGTCGCTACCCGACCTCCGCTCGGCCATGCTCGTCGACGTGCGCTCCGCTTACGAAGGTGATCCGGCTGCGGCCGGAACCGACGAGGTGGTGTTCGCTTATCCCGGTGTGCAGGCCATCGGCGTGTATCGCGTTGCGCATCGCCTTTACAACCTGGGCGCGCCCATCGTACCGCGCATCATGTCGGAGCTCTCCCACTCGGAGACGGGCATCGACATTCATCCTGCGGCGAAGATTGCCGAGGGCTTCTTCATCGACCACGGCACCGGCGTGGTGATCGGCGAGACCAGCGTCATCGGCCGCGGCGTCCGCATCTATCAGGGCGTCACGCTCGGCGCGCTCTCGCTGCCCACGAGCCGTGTGCGTGCGCTGGCGACGGAGAAGCGTCATCCCACCATCGAGGACGACGTCATCATCTACGCCAACGCCACCATCCTCGGCGGCAAGACGATCATCGGCAAGGGCGCCATTATCGGCGGAAATTGCTGGATCACGCAGAGTGTTGCTGCCGGCGACCGCCGGTCCGTCTGATCAGCGAATCGCCTCGGCCAGCGCTCCCTGCAACGGTGGCGTGACCCCGTTGATGAATCAGGGTCCGAGCAGCGCCGCAGGCACCACCGCGATGCCATCAGGCCGCCGGTAGGCTTGATTTCCCGTCGAGATCACGACGGCGTCAAGGAGACCTTCGCCCAACTGGTGCTTCAGCCACAGCAGCTGGCGCACGTCATGATCGGAAACATGGTGGGTGAGCTTGACCTCGATCGCGAGGACGCGACCATCTGCTCGCTCGACGATCAGATCCACTTCGTGCTGGCCACCTTTTGTACGTAGGTGACGGACATAAGACTACCGATTGGACAATATAGAGACTGCCATATTATCTATTCATGAGCTACCGATCGGCATACGGGGTGAACGCCTACACCTCAGCGCGGCGATCGTGCCAGCGTCACGTCGCAACCTTCCGCGACGACACACGGCTTCATCCACGCGCGCACGCTGTCTCCCAGCGCGCGCTGGCTCATGAGCCCATCGCCGGCCAGGGCGCCAGCACCGACGAGCTGTACCGTGAGCCCGTCTGCTCCCGGTGGCACGTGCACCACGAGGTCGCCGCTCTCGCTCACCCGCAGCCGCGCGCTGACGAGCGCACGCATCCGATCGCCGATGGCGCCGATCGGTGCCACCCAGAGCGTGCCGCGCTCGCTTCGTCGCTGGAGCGCTGCGAGCCACGCCTGAAACCTCGGCTCGAGCGCAATACGACCATCGCGCGCGTGGTAGAGGAGGTTGCGGCGGCCGAACATCGTCCCAGGTGCGTGCAGCGTCTCGAGGTACGTGTGCGCGACGTGGATGCCGTGGCTCTTCTCGAGCTTGTCGAGCTCCGGCTCCCCGTAGCGCGTGAAGAACGCGCGCGTGGGGATGAAGTCCCACGTCGAGCGGAACAGCCATAGCGAAGCGGGCCCCCCCGGCTCGAGGCGACCCAGCGGCCACAGTGTCGTCGCGCGCCGATCGAGGTGCGCCGGATCGCGTTGGTCGAGACCGGGGCCCGTCCACTCCTCCAGATCCCAGACGTCGCGAAAGTGATGTCGCTCGAGCAAGTCGGCGATGCCGGTCGTGGCGTGCCAGCCAGCCTGCCCGAAGCCCTCGCAGTTGGTCTGCGGTTGATGATCGATCCACACGTGAGCACCGCGGGCACCGAACCAGGCCAGCGCGGCTTCACTCACGTCTCTCACGTCGGTGTGCGGGGTTGCCGAGTGTGGCACGACCTCGCTGCCGGCGGCCCGCATGCGATCGGCCAGAGCAACCATCTTCGGATCTTCGAGCTGTGCGCGTGACCAGTCCGGCTTCACCACGCCGTGGAGGAACAGCGCCTTCGTGATCGCGATGCCGTGGCCGAGCAGGCCGCCGTCGGGATGCTCGAGATCGGCGTGCTCGTTGCCCGCGAGCAGGGCGTGCAACGTGGGGGAGGTGCTCTGGTCCGCGTGATCGGTGATCGACAACGCGGCGAGCCGGCCGTCCGGCCACGGCGAGAGCGCGACAGGCGAGCTGTCGCCGAGCAACAGCTCGCCCGTGGCAGAAAAATGATCGCCCGGCTTCAACCACCGCGATCGCATGCTCACGTGGCCGTGGATATTGCGCCAGACCTTGCCACAGCGCGGCAGGTGCGCGAACGGTCGCGCCTCGACGGAAAACAGCTCCAGCTCCACCACCACGCGATCGTGCTCGACGGTGAGCACCACGGAGTCCGCGTCGGTGTCGAGGAGCAGCGCGCCCAGCATCGCGTGCTTGCGGCGCAGCGCGATCCACTTCGGATCGAAGCGATCGAGGATCGCCTTCTTCGCGCGGGTCGGTCGATAGTCGCGGCCGAGGAGCTCCGTCGCATCCGCCGCGAACTCCAGTCGCACCGCAATGCGCCGCAGCTCCGACGGCTTCGTGATCTCGAGCGTGGCAGACAGCGGCAACGCGCGCGCGCCTGGACCCATGGCGAAGCGGACGTGGAGATCGGCATCGGTCGCGTCACCGCCCACGCACGTGAGCCCTTCGCCACAGCCTGGAAGCGTGACGAGCGGCAGCGGCACGGTGCGCGGGTGACCGGAAGCGGCGACGATCTCTACCGTCGCTGACTGCAGCCCACCGGGACCAACGACCGGCGTTGCACCTTGCGCAGCGCGCGCGATCCCCATCCCCAGGAGCCACAGGCCCACCAGCCATCTCACGGTGTGGAAAGAGTACCCGGTTCCGGACTACGTTCACGTTTATGGCCAGAGCATCCTGGGACGACTACTTCATGAACATCGCGCGGGTGGTCTCGTCGCGCTCCACCTGCGAGCGGAAGTTCGTGGGCGCGGTCATCGTCCGCGACCGCACGATCCTCTCGACCGGCTACAACGGATCCATCCGCGGCATGCCGCATTGCACCGAGGCGGGACACATGATGGAGGACAACCACTGCGTGGCCACCATCCACGCCGAGGTGAACGCGATCCTCCAGGCGGCGAAGAACGGCGTGCGCATCGACGACGCCGCGATCTACGTCACTGCCTCACCGTGCTGGGGCTGCTTCAAAGCCATCGCCAACGCCGGCATTCGTCGCGTCATCTACGGCGAGTTCTACCGCGACGAGCGCATCTTCGACGTCGCGAAGACCGTGGGGATCGAGCTGCTGCATCTGCAGAACCCGCCGCCCGCCTAACGTAGATGCTTGTTCGGAGGCATTGCGGAGTTCGACGGTTCGGATCCCGTTCGCCTCTAAAGTTGCTCCATCCGGTCGCCGGAAGAACCTGGCCTTCAGGCTTCGCTATACAGTGATCTGCGCCAGGGCGTATTCGACCACGGCCTTATCAGGCCCCTTTGCAACGGTGAGATAGTCCCGCAGGGCGTTCTCGGCACCCGACGCGTCGTGTTTCAGGTCGGCGAGCGCGTGCACGATGCTTCGGCGCGTGAGCACCTCGAGCGTGACGTCATCCGCCTTGCGTGAACGCTGAAGCGCGTCGGTCAACATCGGCACCGACTCTCGACCGAATACGGCCAATACCTCGGCGGCCGCGCTACGGAGCTGCCAATCGGCGCTTTCGGAGGAGAGCTGCTGCGCCAGGTTGCTGGCCAGCTCAGGCCCTCGGCGGCCGATTTCCTTCTCGATGTCTTGCCGCAACTTCTTGGAGCGGAAGCGGCCGTACGCGACCGTGCTGGATGTCTTCTCGATGAGCCGCTCGAGCCACTCCTTGACCGACGGGGCCTCGGTCGTCGACCCGGCCGCGCGTTTCAGCGCCTGCAGAATCGATGCTTGATGCTCCGCGATCTCCATGAAGGTGTGACCATCCCGCGCCTTGCGCGTCAGGTCGGCTCCCGCGGCTAGCAACGCCTTCACGCTGGCGAGGTCGTTGTTCTTGATCGCGCATTCGAGGAGGTGCGCTCCCCGCCAAGGGTCGTTGCCATACGCGCCGGGGTGCTGCGTATTCGGGTCGGCGCCTGCGTCGAGCGACCGTTTGAACGCCTTCCTGTCGTCATCCAGTTGCTCGAAGAGCTCTAGCGGTGACGCCGTCTTGGTCGCTGTGGCCATGATGTGGACCTCTCCCCGAATGCCATTCGCGTAGCCGAGCACGCAGAAGCCAAGGCTGTTGGTAGAAAAACTACCTCGGATGAATCGACATGGTCAACTACGGGGAACGCGCAGATGGCATTGCGGAGGTCGACGGTTCGATCCCGTTCGTCTCCACCCGAAACACGAACGTGTTCGCAGGGATGCGAGGCCCTTCGTGTATGTGGGACTCGAGTTGGATAACGATTGGACTACGTTGGACTCGTGCCCACGCGACCGCTCAGGAGCCCTTGAGCGAATGGACGAGCGCGACGGATGCGGCCGATGCGGCTCCGATGAGAAGAACCAGGAGGGCGACTACCATGATCTCTTGTCGCCGCGCACACCGCTCGCAGTACCGATGCTGCCGCGCCTCCCATGTGGAGGGACCAAGCAGCGCGACGTAACGGCGCAGGGTTCTCGTCTCGGCAATGGAAAACGTGCCGCGGCACGCGAAGCACAGCTCCGAGCCGTCTGAAACCTCGTACTGATCCAGGCCGCGTACGCGAGCGAGCCGTACTGATACGAGCAGCCCGACGAGCACCAACGCTACGACGCCAGTGCCGATCGCCGCGCCACCGAAGGCATAGGCGGGAGCGCCGACTGCCCCGAGTAGCAGATAGCGATCGGGCCCGGAGCTTTTGCCAACGAACTCGAGCCAGCGCCGCCACATAGATGCCTGCACCGTAGACGGCCGCGTCTCGTGGCTCAACCGCAAAATGTAACAGCGCGAACCCTCCCCCGAGAGCACGCAGCAACGGCGCTGTTCAAGTTGCTGTCGTAGCGAAGGCCAATCGTTATCCACGACTCACCGTCGCTGTGGATAACGATTGCGATCGCTCAGCGCGCGGCGAACTGAAATGGCATTGCGGCGCTCGGCGGTTCGATCCCGTTCGTCTCCACCGACAACACCTGGGCCTCCGCACCGATGCTGGCCTTCGTGTATGTGAGGATCGCGGCGTAGGGAGGTCATGAGGAGATTTCGAGTCGCGTCTCAACGGCGGGGTACGAAGCCCTCATGGGCACCCATGTAGTGGCACGCGCACTCAGCCGCCGTTCGCCCACCAGGCGCGCACCTGCTCTGGTGACGAGAACGCGCGCTCGAAGTCGGCGTCGTTCTGTAGCGCCGGATCCTCCAGCGCCTCCGGGTACACGAGCGTGTGTGGCATCAGGTGATCGAGGTCGCTCGAGTTGGTTGCGACCAGCCGGGGGGGGAGCGCACGCAGCCATCCCCGCGTGTACGCGAGGCAGCGTGGGTCGGCGTAGCGCGTGGCAGGCAGGAAGTGGACGCCCTGGCTCTTGCGATCTCGGACCGTGCCGTCGGTGTCGTGGAGGTCCACGCACAGCTCGACGATCAACTGATCGTCCTCGGCGTGCACCGGTGCGCTGCACTGCCAGAGACTGATCGCGCCACCCGACAGAGCATGTGGCAGCCCTCGCTGCAAGATCGCGGCGACCTCATCGATGATCGGCATCTTGGTGTCTACGGGCTTGGTCGTGGTTTCTTCCGCGGGAGGCGCGTATGGCTTTGCGCGTTCATCTAGAACGCGGCACTCACGTCGAGCCCTACGCGCTCGTTGTTCCCCGAATACCGTCCGCTCGGATCGGGCAGGTTGTACGGCTCGATGTTCTCGTTCGCGAACGACGACTTCGTGATGTCGCGCGCGAACACGACGCTCTGCGAGAAGCTCGCGCCGAGGGAGAGCTGACGCCACACGCGGACCTGCGCACCGAGGTTGAAGCTCAGCACGTTGAAGTCGAGGTTCGACGGCGTCATGAACGACTCGGGGACCGACGCGGTGATGTACTCGAGCGAGAAGCCGAGCCGCGCGCGGTCCTTGATGCGCCCGACGATGCGCAGGATTGCGGTCCACTCGTCGTTGTGAATGGCGGGAATGGAGAGCGCGCCCGGGAGCAGGGTGGAGCTGCGCTCGGTGACGACGCCCGAGATGATCTCGGCGGCCGACTGGTTGATGAAGCGCACCTGGGCCATGAACTCGACGTTCGGGTGCACATCGACGGCGATGGCCATGTTGAAGCGCATGGGCACCGTGATGTTCACCGAGCCGCTCCCGTTGAGCGACACCGTGCCGTAGCTGGGGAGAAACTGGCGAGCGAAGTCTGCGAGCTTCTTGGCGTCGATGGTGACGTCGACGTGCGCGGGCACCTTCGCCGGCGTCATGTACGAAGCACCGATGCGCACGCGCGGGATGGGTTGCCACAGGAAGCCCATGGTGGCGCCGGCCGAGATGCCGCTGCCCTTCAGCGAGAGCGGGGTGGAGAACGCGGGACTCTCACAACCGAAGGGATTGCTCGCGCAAGGAAGGATCGAAGTGATCGTGCCCTGGTTCGCGAGGTCGACATGCTTCGAGACGTCGAGGCTGCTCAGGTAGACGTTGAGCGAGAGGCCCAACGCGAAGGTATGGTGCACCGCTATCGATGCGCCGAGGCTCGCCGACGCGTTGAACACAGTTGCGCTGGTTACGTGGTACCGCGTGGGGCCGAGGATCTGCTGGCCGTTGTCGTTCACGTACTCGGGCCACAATGCGCCAGCCGCGCTCGGGACCGTGATGTTGAACCCGAGGCGCAGACGCTTGTGCCAGAGCCGATCGATGATGATGCCGAGGGTGGGCTCCGGACGGACGCCGATCAGGCTGACCTCGGGGAACGGTCGGTTCGTCTGCGCAGCGTCGATGCCGTAGCGCTGGTAGGAGCCCTGCGGCAGCCCGATGTTCGCGACGATATCGACGCGGCTCGTGGTCGCCCCGGCCATTGCAGCCGGGTTCCAGAACGGGGCCGCACCGTCGGCGTCCACGGGCCCGGAGAACACCGTTCCATTGGAGTGCGCCGAGGCGCTGGTCGCACCCGTGAGCACCAGCGAGGCGGCGAACACCGCCAGCAGTTCACCGCGGCTGCATCGTCTCCAGGCCGAGCCCACGATCGGCTAGCAGGCCGTCGCGCGGCGGCGACCGAGGCGAGCGTGGACGAGCAGGGCGACCGCGACGAGGAACAGCGAGAACCACGAAGCCGAGGGCGAGCCACCCACCGAGCAGCCAGCGGCCGCGGCCGCGAAGCCGACCTTCTTCGAGGTCACGTTGCCGGCCTCGTCGTACAGCATGAGCGTGGCTTCATAGACGGTGCCTTCACTGAGATCGGTGATGTCGAGCTCTGCCACGCCGTCGATCATGCCCGTCGGTTGTACCTCCCGAACGAACTTGGTCTCGTCGCCGGGATCCTTCGACGAAAGGCGGTACGCGTAGGAGAGTAGATTTGGCTCGCTCTGATCGTCCGTGCCCGTGAAGCGAACCTTCGCCGACTTCACGCGGGCCGCCACCTGGGGCTGCTCGAGCACGGTCAGCGTCGGTGGCACGAGGTCCATGATGAAGCTGTGGCTCTTCCAGGTCGAGGATCCTTTGCCCGTGAGATCGACGGCACGGACGCGGAAGGTGTGCTGGCCTGCGGTCAGCACCGGGACCTGGATGATGCGCGTGAACGCGGGGGGCGCGATCGTCTGTTCGTCGAGCTGCCACTCGTAGCGAAGCAGCTGGCTCGGCGTCTGGTCGTCGCTGCCGCCGACTTGGTAGCGGACCATGCCGGCGCGCACGAGCTCACCGGGACGCTTGTCCATGGTGGTGGTGGGGAGGTCGGTGTCGTCGGAGGCGGGGCCCGGCACGTACGCATCGACGCCGGCGTAGAACGCCGAGTTGCGCACCGACACATTGTTGAGCCACGCGTAGAAGCCGGCGACGTTGAACGACGCCGGAGAGAGCGGCATCGTCTTCAGCTTCGCGGCGGCCATCGGCACCACGACATCACGCACCATCACGGTCATTCGCTCGGGATCCACGCTGTACGTTGCGTCGGCCCGGTCCGCGTGGAGCTCGAGGCGCTCCATGCTCATGTCACCGAGACTGGCGAAGATCGTGCCCGACAACGGATCGACATCGGGCGTGATGGCGACGGTAAAATCGGTGGAGAGCATCGCGGTCGAGTCGGGCTGTCCCGGCACGGTCATCGTGAGGTGCAACGCCGCGCCCATGACCCGCATGCGGAGCGCGCCGTGGCCGTCGGTCTCTACCGTCGGGGGTTTGGCCATTGTCACGTAGAACTTGAGCTGGAGGCCGAGCGGCAAGCCGGGCACCAGGCTGCCGAGCTGGCTGGGATCGAACCCGAGAGTGGTGAGAGAGACATCGTCCATGCACATGAGACCCGAGCGCCAAGCGGCAGCGATCGCGTTCGACACGAGGTCGGTGGACACGCCGACCACGACGGAGGACTTGTCGTCGGTCGGCAACGCCATCGCCGAGCCAACCAGCGTGGGGTTGCGGTCGGCCGTCGGCGCGTCGGTGGGAATGCACGCAGCGATGGTGCCTTCATAGTCCACGCCCACGGCTGCGTAGGCGTCGATGCCGGTGGCGGTCATGCGCAGGTCGGTGAGCGTGGCCGCGAAGCCGTAGCCGGACATGTTGGCGGAGACGGTGGCCATCGCCTTGATCTGCGTCTCGATCAGCGGGGACACGACGCGGTTCACCTGCTCGCCGATGATGCCTTGCGACATCTCGAGCAGCTTGTTCGCCACCCCGTCGATTGCGCCCCGAAGCATCTGCTTGTCGAGGATGCAGTTGTGGAACTCGAGGTGGAGATCGGCCGCCACGCCAGCTTGCCCGATGGACGCGGTCGGCTGGCCGTTGGTGACCGCGAGCGAGACCGTTGCCGTCGGGTTGAGCGCCTTTGCGGAGAAAGAAACGTCGCACTGCGCATCGTCGACGCAGGCGTACCCGCGAGCCACCGTGATCTGCGCGAAACCCGAGATGTCGAGCAGGGCGTTGATGCCGAGTGCCCCGTCCTTGGTCTGGAACTCGAGAGACGTGGGGGCGAGGTCGACGTACGCCTGGCGGATCTGCAGCGCGATGGGACCGTTGGGACAGATGTTGAGCAGGTTGGAATCGATCGACGGAACGTCGATGTGAGTGGGCAGCTTCTGCAACGCCAGCGCGCCGACTTGATCGAGGGCCCGTTTGCCAACGTGCAGCGCGGTGTTCGGCTGACCAGGGATCGCCGGGTCCGCGAACGCCGAACCGCAGGCCAGCACCCCGGCCAGCAGCGACAGCCCGCCCCAAAGCCCTCGCCGAAGGCGTCCACCGAGAGCCGATTTCGCGTGTTTCACGCATCCATCACTCGCAAAGTATGTGCCGCGTCAGGACGTTGCAAGTATATGAATTTGCTTGCTCCTATTTCCCGTTCGTGGCGACTTCAGGCCTCACGCCCGGCGTCGGCGGCGCCGCGAGTCGCCGTCGCTCGCGGGCGAGCTCCGAAATGGCGAATTGCGTCGTATGCTGCGCGGGTGAGCGCCCATCCCTACTTTCAGAGCAAGCCGATCTGGAGCGACTCGCTCCCCGATGCCCTGCGCGAAGCCGTCGCGAGCCACAAGCGGGTCTTCCTGCAGATCGGTCGCATCGATTGTGGTGGGTCCCGCGCGCTCGTCGAGAAGACCATCGCGAAGGAAGAGATCTTCGACTATCTGTCGGAGCGCTACGTGTGTGTCGCGCGCGACGCCGATGCGCTCACCCCCGACGAGCAGGCTCTGGTGGCGCGCATGCGCAACCACGAACGGACTCCCTTCTGCCTGTACCTCACCGATGGGGGCGCTCTGGTGCTCGAGACGGCGGGAGGGCGACCTGCCGCCGTGTTCCTGAACGACCTGGTGGAAGGCGCGACCAAGCCGGCTTAGGAGGTGTCCCTAATTCGCTCCCGTCGCGAGAGCTGCTGCGAACCTCGTCCACTTCCTCGATCGTCGGTCAGTTGCCACCAGCAGCTTCCCTCCTCCCTCGTCGCGGCCGAGGTTCTCGCGACGCTCTCGCTCGGTCCGCGAAATAGGGACACCCCCTAAACGCCTTGTGCAGCTGGTGTAAGCTTCCGCGGATGCCCTCGCCCACCGCCGCGCTGCGCGCCAGCTTCGACTACGTTCGCAGAAACCCGCTCTCGCTCATCTCCGCCGTGCGGGAGGCTGCGCGGTTGCGGCTCACCATCCCGCTCGACCTCGTGCGCTGGGGCCTCGGTCGTATCAATTCCGACAAGGTGGGCGACTTCACCGTCGCTGCGTCGCCCCCGGGGATCGAGCTCGGTCTCGTCGCGCAAGTGATGGGCAACGGCATTCGCGTGGGTGGCGTGGTGAAGATCGAGGAGGTCACGTTCACCGCCGAGTCGCTGCGTCTCGCGATCCGCCTCAACGGCCTGCGCGTCGAGCCCCTCAGCAGCGGCCCCGGGCCGATCCAGGCGTTGCTGGCGTCGGGCGCGATCGATCTGTCGAAGCCGGGCAACCTCGTCACGTTCCTGCCGAAGCGACCGGCGATGTTGATCGAGGCCGAGGGAGACCGCCTCGTGTTCGATCTCCTGAAGGTCCCGGCGCTGGCGAAGAACGCAAAGCTTCGTCGCGCGCTCGGTGCGCTCGCGCCGGTGCTCGCGGTGCGCGACGCCGTGGTGCAGGGCGATGAGCTCCTCGTCGGTCTACGGATCAGCCCGAGCGGTCTACCGCTCTTGTTCTCCGCGCTGCGTGCTTAGCCGGTGGGGTTCGGCGGCGCCCTGCGAGTCGCCGTGCTGGGTGCGCTCGCTGGCTGTGGTTTGTCGCGGTTCGAGCAACGCGGCGCGCCCGACAAGCCCTTCGACGCCGTCATCGTCCTCGGTTGTCCGAGCCTCCCCGACGGTACGCCGTCTCGCTGTCAGCTGGCGCGCGCCGTCTGGGCGACGGTGCTCTGGGAGCGTGGCTGGGTGGAGAGCTTCATCACAACGGGCTCCGACGTGCACACGCCTTACGTGGAGGCCGAAGCCCTGGCGCAGGTGATGGCCGCGCTCGGGGTTCCCGCCGATCGCATCTACCTCGAGCCCGATGCGCTGCACACCGACGAGAACATGTACTTCTCGCTGCGCATCGCGAAGAAGCTCGGCGCGCGCAGCGTCGGGGTCGTCTCCACGCGAGGCCATGCGCTGTTTGCCTGCCGCATGGCGGCGGACTGGGGCGCGGACGACTGCCACGCGCTCGGGGTGGATCTGAACGCCGTGCGCGTGCGTGCCGACGCGGAGGTCGCGCGTTTGCGCGATCTGCGGCTCGTTCCCACGCGCAACTGGCGCACGATGCTCGAGCGCGAGCACGAGCTCACGGAGCGCTTCGGTCGTCGTCGTCCTCCGTCGTGGATGTTGTATCTCTCGCTCGCATTGAGCCACGCTGCGGGCGACACGTGGGTGCCGATCCCACCGCGCGATGTCTCGCTCGTGACCTGGGCCGAGCGTCTGCGTGCCGAAATGGCACCGTAGCGCTTCGTCTTCGCGCCACCGCGACGCGCAGCATCTTTGGGGACATACGCGACCGTGTGTTTCGCGCCAGATACCACTTGGCTTGGCGCTTGCTGAGTCGGTCCCACGATGCGCGCAGCCGCCGTAGCCATGCTCTGCTCCTACTCTTTCGTCGCTGCGGCGGGGGAGGTCGCGTCGGCACCGCCGCCGGTGCCGGCACCGCAAACCGCGCTTGTCGACAAGCCGGTGGAGCTCGCAGAGTCGATCGGTGGGTGCAAGAAGCTCGCGGCCGACAAGAAGTTGCGGCTCACCTTGCACGGCGAAGTGGGCCCGGCCGAGCTCGTCGCTGCGCTCGCGCCGCTGTCGTGCAAGCCCATCGTGATGGGCGGCGCGATCTCGCGTAGTGGCAAGGTGTCCATCGACGCGCCCGATCTCCTCTCGCCCGGCGAGGCCACGCGACTCCTCGTCACCGGCCTCGACAGCTTGGGCCTCTCCCTGGAAGACACCGGTGCCGCGTTGCGCGTCGTCGACAGCGCTCGCGGTCGCGAGGTCGCATCGGGCCTCGGTGAAAAAGGCCGCGGCCGTGAAGCGTTCGTGTTGCGCTTGGTGCGCCTCTCCGAAGCGGGGGCCGAGGAGATCGCGAACACCGTGAGCAAGCTCCGATCGAAGGATGGCGAGGTGGTCGCCGTGCCGCAGAGTCGCAGCTTGTTGCTCGTCGACCGCCTGTCGCAGGTCGAGCGCATGGAGGCCTTGGCCCGCGCGCTCGATCGTCCGGCTGTACCCACCCGCATCTTCGTGTTGCCGACCAACCGTCAGCGCCCCAGCGACTTGATCGAGGTGATCGAAAAGATCGCGCTGGCGCCGGGTGGCAAGAACGACAAGAGCGACCCGAATCGGCCCATCCTCATCGCCGTCGACGGTGCGCGCGCGATCTTGCTGTCGGGCGGCGAGCTCGCTTATCGGCGTGTGGAAGCGTTGCTGCAGCGCATCGATCCGCCCTTGTTGCCGGGCGAGGAGCGCTCTGGCCGCATCGCCGTCATGTACCTCAAGCACGTGACGGCAGAAGAGCTCGCGGTCACGTTGAAAGAGGTGCTGACCGGCGCGCGGACCGCGAGCAAGGCCCCGTCGGGGCCAGCCGCAGCGCTGGTGCAGCCGGGGGCGGTCGAGGGTGACGTGAGGATCACCGCCGACAAGGTGACGAACGCGCTGGTCGTGGCCGCGAGCGTGGCGGACATCGAGTCCGTGCGAGAGCTGGTGGCGCGCCTCGATCTGCCGCGTCGTCAGATCTACGTCGAGGCGGTGATCGTGGATCTCTCGGCGGACCTCTCGCGCAACGTCGGCATCACCTTGCAGGCGGGAGGCGCGAATCAAGCCGGAACACTCGGTGGCGTGGTGTCGTCGACGAGCCCGGGCTTCGGCACCCTCGACCTCAAGTCGTTGGCGAGCGCGATTGCACCGGCGGCCGGACTGAACGCCGCGTTGATCGGAAAGTCGTTCGAGGTGGCTGGCATCTCGGTGCCGAGCCTCGGCGTGGTGCTCCACGCGCTCGAGAACTCGAAGAACGCGAACATCTTGTCGCGTCCGCATCTCCTCACCCTCGATCACAACAAGGCCACGCTCAGCGTCGGTCAGAAGATCCCGTTCCCGCAGGCGTCGTCGGCCTCGAGCCTGACCGGCGGGGTCACGCGGACCTACGTGCGCGAGACGGTTGCGCTCACCCTCGAGCTCACGCCCCACCTCTCCGACGAAGAGAACATCCGCCTCGAGCTGAATGGCGAGATCTCCGACGTGGTGCCCGACTCCACCAGCGATGGCGGGCCGACCACGAACCAACGCAAGCTCACGACGACGGTGGTGGTGCGCGACGGCGAGACCGTGGTGCTCGGTGGCCTGCAGAAGGAGTCCGCCATCGACACCGTCAGCAAGGTGCCGGTGCTGGGCGACATTCCGCTGCTTGGACGCTTGTTCCAGACGCGCGGCAAGACCCGCGTGAAGCAAGACCTCCTCATCATCCTCACGCCGTACGTAATCCGCGACGACAGTGACCTTCGTCGCATCTACGATCGCAAGGACTCCGAGCGTCGTGAGCTGGCCGAGCGCGCCAGCATGTTCGCCGAGGCGGGCGCCTACGATCCGCACGTGGACTACGCACGCAAGCGCGGCGCGCTCCAGGAGATCAACCTCGCCAGCGTTCGCGCCGAGAACGAGAGCCGCGCGCTGGCCGATGCGCGCTCGGCCTTGGCCTCGCGTCGCAGCCTCCGGCCAGGCGAGGTCCGCATCCCCGAGCCCTCGCTCCAGCCGCCCCCCTCGGTTCAGCCAGAGGCGCCTCGCGCCTTGGACCTGCCGCTCGTGTCGCCCTGAGCGCTTGCGGGAACGCACTCGCCGGCTTACCTCGGTGTTCATGTCGAACCCCCTCGTTCTCGTCACCGGCGCCACCGACGGCATCGGCAAGCAGACCGCGCTCCAGCTGTTGCGCGATGGTGCGCACGTCATCGTGCACGGCCGCAGTACCGAGAAGGCGGAGGCGACGGCGAACGAGCTCGCGAAGGACGCGAAGGTAGAAGCGCCCGCCACCATCGTGGGCGACCTCTCGTCGATGAACGCCGTGCGCGCCATGGCGCGCGAGCTGCGCGCGCGCCCCGTGTTTCCGTCGGTGCTGTTGCACAACGCCGGCGTCTTCGAGACGGAGCGCCACGTCACCGCGGACGGCTTCGAGCGAACGTTCGCAATCAACCACCTCGCGCCTTTCTTGCTCACCCACCTATTGCTCGACAAGCTCGTTTCCCCGACGCGCATCGTCCTCGTCGCGTCGGTAGCGCACCAACGTGGCCAGATTGCGCTCGACGATCTGCAGCTCGAGAAGGGCTACGAAGGGTACCGGGCCTACGCGCAGTCGAAGCTCGCCAATGTGTTGTTCGCGAACGAGCTGGCTCGCCGTCTCGGCGATCCCGACATCGGCGTGCTCTCGCTACACCCAGGGGTCATCGCCACCAAGCTCCTGCGCACTGGGTTCGGCGGCGGCGGCGCGAGCCTCGCATCGGGCGCGCGCACCTCGGTATTCGCCGCGCTCGACTCGTCGTTGAAAGGGCAGACTGCGCTCTACCTCGACGACGCGAAGGTCTCCCGCAGCTCGGCCGCGTCGCGCGACGAAGCGCTGATGCGTGCGTTCTACGACGCGAGCTGCCGACTGGTCGGTATCGACGGGCTTCCCGGCTAGCTAGCGTGATGAAGGCTCGTAGGCACGATGCTCGGGGAAACGAACATGTTCGAACGCGACGTACGCGTGGCCTTCGATTCCGGACACGTCAGGCATCGAGGTGATCTCAACCCACTCGCTATCTTCGGCGTGATGCACGCCGACGTGCGCGGTTCGTGCCATCGTCCCCCACCGACCGCGCTCGGGGACCGCATAGACCTGAGTGCCCTCCACGACCTCTGCGGGTCCGTCGTACACGCGTCCGTCGAACTGCCGCGCGGCCGAGAACCCCCTGACCTTGTGCTCGTGCATCCCGTGGCAGGTCAAGCCGCGCAGGATGTTCTCGTCGGTGCGGCGCAGCTGCTCGAGCGGAGCCCAACCGACGACACGACAACGTTCGTCGCCCCTCGTCACGCGAACCCACCCCCGCGCACGTCGCAACTCCGTGAGCTCGAAGCAGTCCGCGCAGCCGTCGTTGCGCAAGACGATCGCCGGCGCTCCCTTGCGTGGCTGCTCACGGAGGACGAAGCGCGTCGCAGGTCTCCGAGGGACCCAGCGGATCGGCTCCGCCTCTGCCCGTGGCGCCTCTTCGACATCGGCATCGGACGAGACCTCGTCGAGTGTCAGGGCGTCACACGGCACATCGAGCGGGTAGGCAGTCTCCGCGGGATCGGCTTGCTCTCCCCCCAGAACGTCGCCGGCCTCCAGCACGAGCGCACCTCTCACAGAGCTCCCGCGCGAGATGGGTCTAACCAAGCGATCGCCGGGGTGATGGTGGAGCAGGGCGCGGTCGTCATCCGCGCTCGACTTCGCGATCGACAGCCACGGGTTGCGCAGGGCTCCGGTGAAAGCGATGGGGGCGGCCACCGCCAGCTCGAAGGCCGATGTCCTCGCGGTCGGGATCGTCACCGTCGCGGGCTGCGACGAGATGCCAGCCGTGAAGGACGGCATTCGCTCCGGGCGAACGACGACGTTGACGAAGACGGCGCGCCTCCCGGTGACCTTGCAGTCTGCGATCGCTCCACCCGAGGCAGCGACGACGAGCGCGATCCCGAACGCGATCGGCCGCCACGAATGTCCTCGCTCGAAATCTGGTCGCATGAACAGTATCCCCGTCGCGTGATGGCCGATTAGGACACCATATCGTCTGGAAGGTTCCGCGCAGGGATAGCGGACGACGACGTTGTCGAAGTAGAAGGACGTCACGGATGTCGCGATCTTGAACGGCCGGACGGGGTCATCTGACCGCAGCTGCGCATCCGTTTTGCCCACTCACGAGCGCCTCGCGATACTTGATCGAGCTCAGGCGAGTCGCCTCTTCTGTCGCGATCAAAGCGGCGAGACTTGGGAGATCGCGTGCGAGTAAGGCGAAAGGATACCAGCCGAGCTCTTTGCACCGACGGAAGCGCGGATTGTGCTCGAACGCCTCAACCGCGCCTTGCAGCGCCGCACGGGCAACGTCCCGGTCGTCTAACCCCGAGCTGCGCGATCTGCCTCGTGCAGCCGATAGCTGCACTACGATCACGGTCGTGGTACGCCACCCACCGCCATGCCCGATAACCAAGCTCCTGTAGCCCCGATCGACAAGCTCAGGCACTCCGCGGCGCACGTGCTTGCCGATGCCGTGCAACGCCTCTGGCCCGAGGCCAAGCTCACCATCGGTCCGCCGATCGAGACCGGCTTCTACTACGACTTCGACAGCGAGCACGCCTTCACCGAGGACGATCTGCGCTCGCTCGAGAAGCTCATGGGCGAAATCATCTCGAAGAACGACGCCTTCGTGGAGAAGGAGGTCACGCGCCAGGAAGCCATCGCGTACTTCGAGCAGCGGAAGGAGCCGTACAAGATCGAGCTCATCAACTCGTTCGCCGAGGGCGCGCGCATCACGCTGCACAGCCACGGTGGCTTCACCGATCTCTGTCGCGGCGGTCACTGCCAGCACACCGGCGAGATCAAGGCGTTCAAACTGCTGTCCGTCGCTGGTGCGTACTGGCGCGGCGATTCGCGCAACAAGCAGCTGCAGCGCATCTACGGCACCGCGTTCTTCGAGAAGGCCGAGCTCGACGCGTACCTGAAGCAGCTCGAGGAAGCGGAGAAGCGAGATCACCGCAAGCTCGGCAAGGAGCTCCAGCTGCTCGCGTTCCATCCGTACGCGCCGGGCGCCGCGTTCTGGTTGCCGAAGGGCGCCACCGTGTATCACGAGCTCCAAGCCGCGATGCGCCGCCTCCTCACCAAGCAGGGCGGCTACACCGAGGTGCGCACGCCGATGCTCTTCAAGAGCAAGCTGTGGGAGACCTCGGGCCACTGGCAGCACTACCGCGACGACATGTTCACCCTCGAGGCCGAGGGTGAGGCCTACGGCATGAAGCCGATGAACTGCCCGTCGCACATGTTGATGTACGGCATGGCGCTGCACTCGTACCGCGATCTCCCGATCCGCATGCACGACCAGGGCGTGCTGCACCGCAACGAGCTGTCGGGCGCCCTGTCGGGCCTCACCCGCGTGCGCCAGTTCTGCCAGGACGACGCCCACATCTTCCTGCGCGGCGATCAGATCGAGGCCGAAATCACGTCGCTGCTCGGGCTCGTGCGCAAGGTCTACGACGCGTTCGGCCTGGGCCTCAAGATCAAGCTCTCGACGAGAAACCCCGAGAAGTTTCTCGGCGAGCTCGACACGTGGAACGCCGCGGAGGCCTCACTCGAGGCGGCGCTCAAGGCCAACGGCACCGAGTACCGCATCGAGCCGCACGAGGCCGCGTTCTACGGACCGAAGATCGACTTCGACGTGACCGATGCGCTGGGCCGTCGCTGGCAGACGGCGACCATCCAGCTCGACTACCAGATCCCGGATCGGTTCGACCTCCACTATATCGGCGAGGACGGTCAGAAGCACCGCCCGGTGGTCATCCACCGCGCGATCTTCGGCAGCTTCGAGCGCTTCATCGCGCTGCTCATCGAGCACTATGCCGGTGCGTTCCCGCTGTGGCTCGCGCCGGAGCAGGCGCGCGTCGTCGTGGTGTCCGAGAAGCAAGAGGCCTTCGCGAAGGAAGTGCAGGCCAAGCTGGTGGCGGCGGGCCTGCGCGCCGAGGTAGACCTCTCGAACGACAAGCTGGGTGCGAAGATCCGTCGCGCCCAGGTGGAGAAGGCGCCGTACATGCTCGTCATCGGCGACAAGGAAGTGCAGGCGGGCACCGTGTCAGCCCGTCGCCGCGACGGCAAGCAGATGGATCCGGAGACCATCGATGCGCTCGCGGCCCGGCTCGTAGAAGAGGCCAGACCGCCGTTCTGAATCCGCGGTTACAGCATGGCGCGATACGCGGCCAGTACCTCACCGAGGGTGCGCTCGTCGAACTCGAACTTTGCGTGCTGTTCGACGACCATCTCCGCGAGCTGTCGGATTTCCTCGTTGGCCAGCGCGAGCGCTTCGGCGCCCTCGCTATCTCGACGCCAGCGAAGGCCTGCGAGTAAATATTCCACGAGCGCGGAGTCGCCGCGCCCGGCATCGCTGGCCAGATAGCGAGTTGCTGCCGGGAGGTAAAATTTGAACGCACGCGGTCCCATCCACATCAGATCTTCCTGATAACGGAGGCTGTTCTCCCGGAAGAGCGCTTCGGCTTCATCGATCGTCTTGCCCCCAAAGTGCTGGTACGCATCAGCTTCGTCGGCCGAACCGAATACGTCGATTTCCGCACGGGTCGGTAGCGCGTCGTCGTTCACCACCCGAGAGTACCTGATTCGCGCCGCTGCGATGGCGGCGCGGGTCGTCGAACAGGCGAAGCCGCCGTTCTAGCGCAGCGGCATGCGCAACAGCGCGGCCGCCATGCGGTCGTAGAGAGGCCGCCGCGGATCATCGCGGCGGAAGATCAGCTTGAAATGATCGGCGATCAGCTGGCGCGCGGGGACGACCGCCCGCAGCCGGCCGCGCGCGAGATCCCGTGCGACGAGGTAGTGGGGGAGCACCGCCACGCCGTCGCCGAGCAGGACGGCGGTGCGGATCGCTGCGATCGTGCCGAGGTAACCGAAGCCGCCGAAGCGCCACGCGGAGGCGCGCGGTGCATTGCGTAGGTAGTCGAACAACGGCAGCTCGGGCCCGAGATCGAGCAGTGTGTGCTCGTTCGCGTGGGTCGCGTTCGGTAGAGGCCGGCGCCGCAGAAGCGATGGTGCACCGACCAGCACGTAGGCCTCGAGGTGCAGCTGCACGCAATCGAGCCGGGGGTTGGCGATGCGCATCGAGCCGATCGCCAGGTCGAGCGCCTGGCTGCGCAGCCGAAGCAGGAGCTCCTCGCCGGAGCCGAAGTACAGGTGCGCGGCGAGCTCGGGGATCGTCTTCGTCAGCGCACGCAGCGCGGGTTGCACGAAGGACATGCCGAGCTCGTGCCGCGTCCCGAGCGTGAGCTCGACTTGCGGCGCGGACCGACCGCGTGCGACCGCCAGCGCGTCCGCGCTCAGCTGCACGATCTGCGCGGCCGTCGGCTGCAGCCGAAGCCCGGCGTCCGTGAGCTGCACCTTGCGCGTGGTGCGAGTGAACAGCGGCTCGCCCACTTGCACCTCGAGCTGCCGGATCCGCTGCCCGAACGCGGCGGCGGTGAGGCCCACGAGGCGCGCGCCGGCGACGAAGCTCAGCTGCTGCGATGCGGCGAGGAAGCAGCGGAGGTTTTCGATGCTCGCGTTCATCTGTAACAAGGGTATTTATAATCAGACAAAGATAAAACAGTTATTACCCGCACGACGCGCGCGATACACGAGCGGGATGGCAAACATTCTCCGGTGCGGTGCCCTCGTTGTGACGCTGATCACGGTCGGATGTACCGATCGCGGTGCGGAGCCACCCGGCTCCGATGGTGGCGTGACGATGGCCGATGGAGGCGTGGCGAAGGCCGACGCTGCCGCCCCGCCGACCGACGCTCAGTATCTCGGCATCGCGTGCGCCGCCACGACCTGCCCAGCGGTAGCGTTCAGCTCGTGCTGCTGGAGCGCCAAGCCGTTCTGCTCGGCGTTCGACTGCGAGCCGGGCCAACAGCGCAACGACTGCGACGGCCCGGAGGACTGTTCTTCTGGAAAGGTCTGCTGCCTCGAGGCCTCGGACAACACGTGGGGGCCGCGCTGCTTGGACCATTGCGCGGCTGCGCCTGGCGCCATCTGTCACGGCGATCGAGACTGCAGCCCGAGCGAGCAGTGCGTCCAGTTGGAGGTGTCCGGGCTGCTGTACGCGTGCTACCCGAAGTGACCGGATCTCACCGGCGCCTCGGCCTTGCGGGTTCCGAATCGCTTTTTACGCTTGCAGATCCGCGTACAGGTGTAGAGTCCGCGAACCTACGGATCCTGAAGGAGCACGACCATTTCCAGACCATTCGATAGAGCACCCGTCCAGACCGACGCGTACCGCGTAAACCGCCGCATCCGAGTCCCCGAGGTCCGAGTCATCGGCGCCGACGGTGGACAGCTCGGCGTGTTGCAGACCCATGAAGCCCTGCGCATCGCCGAAGAAGGTGGCCTCGATCTCGTCGAGGTCAGCCCGAAGGCCATGCCGCCGGTCTGCAAGATCATGGACTACGGCAAGTTCAAGTACGAGGACGCGAAGAAACGCAAGGAAGCCCGCAAGCACCAGTCGACTATCGAGTACAAGGAAGTGAAGTTCCGTCCCAAGACGGACGATCACGACTTCGACTTCAAGGTGAAGAACATTCGCCGCTTCCTCGGCGAGGGCAACAAGGCCCGCCTGGTCGTCGTGTTCCGCGGTCGCGAGATCGTGCACCCGGAGACCGGCCAGGACATGCTGCGCCAGGTGTTCGCTGCCACGCAGGACATCGCCATGATCGAGCAAGCCCCGCTCATGGAAGGTCGTCGCATGCTCATGGTGATCGCGCCCAAGGGCGGCGTCATCAAGCGCCCGACGGAAGCACCAGCCGCCGCTGCCGCACCAGCCGCCGCTGCACCTGCCGCCGCCACGCCCGCTGCACAGGCACCGGCCCAGGCCGCAGCACCCGGCCAGAAGTAACTTTTCCCTACGAAGTCGTTGACATCATGCGGGAGAGCGGATACCACTCCGCCTCCTTCAGGAATTCCTTAGGAACACACCCATGCCGAAAATGAAGACACATTCGGGCGCCAAGAAGCGCTTCAAGCTGACGGCCTCTGGTCGCGTGAAGCACAAGCAGGCGCACAAGAGCCACCTTCTCAGCCACGAGTCCTCGAAGCGCAAGCGCAAGCTGCGCGGCACCAAGCTCGTGAACCGGGCGCAAGAGAAGCAAGTCAAAAGCATGCTTCCGTACGCCTAAGCAGCAAGCAGTCCACGCACAGGGACAGGGCAGCAAACTCGGCGGCAGTCTCGCGCGCCGATCCCGCACCCGTCAGGAGAACGAAACATGGCTCGTGCAAAAAGAGGCTTCAAGGCTCGTCGTCGTCGCAATCGCATCCGCGCCCACGCCAAGGGTTTCCGTGGCGGCCGAAGCAAGCTTTGGAAGTCGATGGTCGACGCGGTTCGCCACGCCTGGCGCTATGCCACCTGGCACCGCCGCGCTCGCAAGCGTGACTTCCGCGCGCTCTGGATCACGCGCATCAACGCCGCGGTACGTATCCACGGCCTCAGCTACTCGAAGTTCATCGGCGCCCTCAAGCGCGCCAAGGTCGGCCTCGACCGCAAGATCCTCGCGGATCTCGCAGTGACCGACGCCGCCGCCTTCGCCAAGATCGTCAATCAGGTCAAAGCCGCCTAGCTTGTCGTCTCGTGACAGCTAGCGCCGCTTCTCTCGACCAACTCAAGACCACACTCGACTCGCTCGTCGTCGACTACCGCGCTCGTATGGGCGCGGCCGTCGATGAACAAGCCGTGCGCAAGGTGTACGCCGACTTCGGGGGTCCCCAGGGTAGCTTGCGCGTCGCGCAAAAAGACGCGCTGAAGGCGGCGCCCGGGCCCGAGAAGCGCGCCATCGGCGAGCTCGGCAACGCGTACCTCAAGGAGATCGAAAGCACGTTCGAGGCGCGCCTCGCCGCCATCGCCACCGAGGCGGCCGAGCGCGACCTCCGGCGCAGCGTCGACGTGACGCTCCCTGGCCGTGCGCGCCGCCGCGGTCACCTGCATCCGATCACCATCGTGCGCCGCGAGCTCGAGGAGATCCTCGGGCAACTCGGCTTCGTCGTCGCCGAAGGACCCGAGGTCGAGACCGACTTCCACAATTTCGAAGCGCTCGCGATGCCGAAAGAGCATCCCGCGCGCGACATGCAGGACACCTTCTACATCGCGGGTAAGGACGGCGAAGCGACGGACCTCGTGCTGCGTACGCACACGTCGCCGGTGCAGATCCGCACGATGCTCGCGCAGAAGCCGCCGGTGCGCATCGTTGCGCCCGGTGCCGTCTTCCGCAAAGACGACGACGCGACGCACTCTCCGATGTTCCACCAGATCGAAGGCCTCCTCGTCGACGAGGGCGTCAGCTTCGGCGATCTGAAGGGGGTGCTGCTGCACTTCATCCAACGGTTCTTCGGCGACGATATGAAGATCCGCCTCCGGCCATCGTTCTTCCCGTTCACGGAGCCGTCCGCTGAAGTCGACTGCACGTGCGTCTTCTGCCGCGGGAAAGGCTGCCGAACCTGCAAGGGCACCGGGTTCGTCGAGATCGGCGGCGCCGGCATGATCGACCCCGAGGTGTTCCACCACGTGGGTTACGACACCGAGAAGTACACCGGCTTCGCGTTCGGCTTCGGCCTCGAGCGCATGGCGATGCTGCGGTTCGGAATCGACGACATCAAACACTTCTACGAAGGCGACGTGCGCTTCGCGTCGCAATTCGAACCCAAGGTCTGGTCGTAGCCGTGAAGGTTTCTCTCAATTGGGTGAAGCGCCTCCTCGGCAACGCGCCCAACCTCACCGGCACCGAGGCTGCGCATCTGCTCACCGCAGCCGGGCTGGAGGTCGAGAGCATCACGCGCCTCGGTCAATTCAGCGGCGTGATCGTCGCCGAGGTAAAGGGCAAGAAGCCGCACCCCGACGCCAACAAACTCACGCTCGTCGAGGTTTGGGATGGCACCACGACGACCCAGGTCGTGTGTGGCGCGCCGAACGTGCCGGAGCCCGGTCATAAGGTGTTGTGGGCCAAGCCCGGCGCGAAGCTGCCGATGGGCAAAGACGGGGCGGCCATCGAGATCCAGCCGAAGTCGGTGCGCGGCATCCAGTCGCCCGGCATGTTGTGCGCCGAGGACGAGCTGGGTCTGGGCGAGTCGCACGCGGGCATCGTCGTCATCGCGCCGAACGATCCCTTGCAGGTGGGTCGCGAGGCCGCACCGCAGCTCTCGCTCCCCGACGAGATCCTCGAGCTCGCGGTGGGTCCCAATCGCCCCGATTGTCTCGGCCATGTGGGCGTCGCGCGCGAGCTCGCGGCGCACCTCGGGCTCAGGTTTGCCGTCGAGGAGCCCACGGGCGCCGACAGCGCAAGCAACATCGAGATCGCCATCGACGACTCGACCGCGTGCTCGCGCTACCACGCGACGATCCTCGAGGACGTCACGGTGGGGCAGGGGCCGCTCGCCGATCAGCTGCGCCTCGGCGCCCTCGGGGTGCGCGCGATCTCGAACGTGGTCGACGTGACGAATCTCGCCATGCTCGAGCACGGGCAGCCTTTGCACGCGTTCGATCTCGATACGCTGCCCGGTGCGAAGATCCGGGTGCGTCGGGCGAAGGCCGGAGAGAAGCTGCAGACGCTCGACGGGAACGACCGCGAGCTCCTGGCGACCGACGTCCTCATCTGCGACGGCAACGATCGCGCGATCGCGCTCGCGGGCGTCATGGGCGGCAAGGCCACCGAGGTCACGAGCGGAACGAAGCGAATCCTCCTCGAGAGCGCGTCGTTCTCGCCCGTCGCCATCCGCGCCACGGCGAAGCGACTCGGGCTGCACTCGGAGGCCTCGCACCGGTTCGAGCGCGGCGTCGATCCGTCGGGTGCCGCGCGCGTCGCGCACTCGGCGAGCGCTCATCTTCGCCAGGTGTCCGGGGCGCGGGTGAGCGCGATGCAGGATCGCGTCGCGTACGCGGTGCAGCCGGCGAAGGTGGTGCTGCGCGCCGATCGCACGCGCTCGCTCACGGGCGTGGTCGATCTCACTACAGCGCGTCAGGCGCAGCTGCTGGAGTCGCTGGGCCTCGCCGTTCGTGCCGATGGTGAGACGCTTCATGTGACGGTGCCGACGGCCCGTCCGGATCTCACGCGAGAAGTGGACCTCATCGAAGAGGTGCTGCGCCTGCATGGCTACGATCATGTGCCGAGCACGGTGCCTGCGCTGAAGGCCGCGCCGCTCGAGCTGAAGCACCGCCTCGCGGACCGCACGCGCGACCTATTCAACGCCGTCGGCTTCGACGAGGTCGTGAGCTACGCGTTCGTCAGCAAGCGCGAGCTCGACGTGTTCGCGCTGCCCGCTCCGTGGAACGAGCCCCTGCGCATCGCGAACCCGTTGCGCGAAGAGCAGTCGGTGCTGCGCACGCTGCTGTTGCCCGGACTCATTCGTGCGGCGGCGCGCAACGTGGCGCACGGCGTCACCGACGTGCGCGTGTTCGAAGTGGGTCAGGTGTTCGCGCCGAACACCTCCTCGGGCAAGCTCCCCGAAGAGCGCCGCCACGTCGCCGCGTTGCTCCTCGGCGCGCGCGATGGTTGGATGCAGCGCGGCGAGCAGGTGGATTATTTCGATCTGCGCGGCGTGCTCGACGAGCTCTGCCGCGGGCTCGGCCACACGATCACGGTCGAGCCGAGCAAGCTCGGCTGGCTACACCCGGGCGTGCAAGGCGCGGTGGTGGCCGATGGCGAGCTGCTCGGTCACCTCGGCGAGCTGCATCCGAAGGTCGCGAGCGCGCTGGGTCTCGAGGAGCGCGCGCTCGTGCTCGAGCTCGACCTCTCGCAGCTGAGGCCGCGCGCGGCGCCTTCGCTCGCGGCGTTGCCGCGGTTCCCGGCCGTCGAGCGGGACGTGTCGTTCCTCATCGAGGTGGAGCGAAGCGCGGCAGAGATAGGCCGCGCGATCAGATCGCTCGAGGTGCCGCTGCTCGCCGGCCATGCGCCTCGCGAAGACTATCGCGACGCCGCACACGTTCCCGTGGGCCAAAAGAGCATGCTGTGGTCCTTCATCTATCGGGCTGCGGACCGCACGCTGACCGACGTCGAGGTCAAGCAGTCTCACGAGCAGCTGGTGAGCGCCTTGGTAGGCAAGCTCGGCCTGCAACTGCGGTGACGGCAACCCGAGGCTTCACCCGACGCTTCGCTGAGGTACTGAGGTCCATTGACTTTAGGCGCCAGCTCAGGAAAAGTTGTGCACGCATTTCGGAGGGATAGGGCGCATGCAAGAAGACCGTAGAACGATGACGAAAGCCGACATCATCGAGAACGTCTACGACAAGGTGGGTGGGTTCTCGAAGAAGGAAGCGGCGGACATCGTCGAGACCGTCTTCGACACCATCAAGGAGACACTCGAGCGTGGAGAGAAGATCAAGATCTCCGGCTTCGGTAACTTCGTGGTGCGTGACAAGAACGCTCGCGTGGGTCGCAACCCGCAGACGGGACAGGAAATCACGATCAGTGCCCGTCGCGTGCTGACGTTCAAGCCGAGCCAGGTGCTCAAGAGCGCGCTCAACACGTAGCTCGACCGCGTTTTCGCAGTGCGAATCCCCGACAAGCATTACTTCAAGATCGGTGAGGTCGCGGAGCTGGCCGGCGTCGAGCCGTACGTGATTCGCTACTGGGAGACGGAGTTCAAGAGCCTCCGTCCGCAGAAGTCTCGATCCAACCAACGCCTCTTTCGTCGCAAAGACGTCGAGCGCATCCTCGAGATCCGTCGCCTCCTGTACGAAGAGGGCTACAAGATCGAGGGTGCGCGTCGTCTCATGGAAGTCGCGCAGACGACCGAAGTCGACGAGCAGCAAGTCGACGCGAAGCCCGACAGCGCCGGCGCCGACAAGCGCAAAGGCGCTCGCGGCAAGGCCGCGGTTGCACCGAACGTCGCAGCGCTCCGCGCGCTGCTGGACGACGCGAAAGAGACGCTTGTGACCATCGAAAAGATCCTCGACGACGACGAAGCTTTGTAGTACCTAACGGGTCCCCAAGGGCTTCGGCTCGACGGGGATCGGGGCGTGGCGCAGCCTGGTTAGCGCACTAGTCTGGGGGACTAGGGGTCGCTGGTTCAAATCCAGTCGCCCCGACTGAGGAAGGGCCTGAGAGATCAGGCCCTTTCGCTTTTGTGGGGGTGCACTCCACGATCGTCGCGTTCCCCTCGTGGTCCAAATATGGTCCATCGCGGCGTGTGATGCGTTCAGCGCGGCGTAAAGATCATCATCCGAGCGCGGTAGATCAAAGGTGACGGTGAAACGACTCAAGAGGTGGCGAACAACGGAACGTGTCAACGAGAATGAGACAGCGGTCATGCGAAATCTATGAGGCGATCACCTTGGTGAGAGCCGCCTCGCGTCTTGGTCGCGAGGGTGCGAGGGTGCTTGAGCGCGTCAAGGGTACGGGCGCTGCGCTCGCCGGCTCCGCCGCCGGTGACCCACTCTCCGCGCCACCGCTATGCAGCGGGCATGGAGGCGACGCAGAGGTGTCTGGCTCCAGGTTCACAGCGTTCGACGTGATGGGGTTGATGCTCACCTCGGTTGGCGGAAGGCGTACGCAAGGCGGGCCGTTCGGAACAGCGCCTCGTCGGAGGTGTGCGTGTAGATCTGCGTGCTGGTGATCGACTTGTGGCGGGCGAACCGCTGCGCGAGCCGGATGTCGCGCGTGGC
>JAYUBF010000300.1:0-10596 GCA_043741435.1 Myxococcales bacterium | reverse complement strand
ATCCGCGTTCGAAGCGTCTGCTGGGGCCTCGGCTGCGCGCCTGCGCATCCCCTCGAGCTTCTGCAGCTCGGTCACCACTTCGCGGCGCTTCACCTTGCGCGTGGCCGTCTTCGGCAGTTCGAGGTCGGTGAGGTGCACCACGCGCAAGCGCTTGTGCGCCGGTTGTCGCGCGCCGACATCGGCGAGGTGGGCCATGATGCGAGCGCGTACCGTCTCGCGCGCTCCTGCATCGCCGTACACCGGCACCACGAGCGCCGCGGTCAGCTCACCGCGGCCATCCTCGCTGGGCAAGCCCACCACCGACAGCTCGCGGATGTCCGACGAGTCGCGGTACAGCTCTTCCAGCTCGTCGGGATAAATGTTCTCGCCGCTCGGTCCGAGGATGAGCTCCTTCTTGCGGCCCACCACGTACAGGTTGCCGGCCTCGATGCGGCCCAGGTCCCCGGTGTGCAGCCAGCCGTCGCGGAGAGACTCGGCCGTGGCGTCCGCGTTCTCGAAGTAGCCCAGCATCACGTTGGGCGCCTGCGCAATGATCTCGCCCACGCCGTTCGCATCGGGCGAGGCGATCTTCAGCGTCACCCCTGGCAGCGCGGCACCGACGGAGCCGAGTGTGATCCGGGTGCGCTGCCGTCCGACCGCGAGCACCGGCGCAGCCTCGGTGAGACCATACCCTTCGTACAGATTGAAGCCGAGGCCACGCAGCGTCTTCATCGTGCTCGGATCCAAAGCCGAGCCACCGGAGATGATGAGCCGCAGCCTTCCACCGAAGCGCTGGTGGATTGGCCAGAACAGCAGCCGTGGAACGTTGAGCATCACCTCGCCGAGCGCGGGCGGGAGGCGATCGCGCACCGAGTACATCCAGCCCACGAGGAGATCGAAGATGCGCTCGGCCCACGCGCCGCGCTCCGCGATGGGACGACGCACGTTGCGCTCGAATAGGTCGAACAGCGCCGGGACCCCGATCATGCCGGTGACGTGCGCGTGGTCGAAGGCGTGCTTCAGCGAGTCGGCGTCGACCTCGTCGAGGTAGCTGATCTGCGCGCCACGTTGCAGAGGCATGAGCAGGCCTGCGGTGAACTCGAACGTGTGGTGCAGCGGCAGCACCGACAGCAATCCATCGTGCGCGTCTAGATCGAACACCGATGCGAGCTTGCCGAGCAACGAGGTGAAGTTGCGGTGCGACAGCATCACGCCCTTGGGATTGCCGGTGGTCCCCGAGGTGAAGATGAGCGAGGCCACATCGTCGCCCTTCGGGTGGTGCACCAGCGAGGTGGCACCGATGGGTGCGTCCTCCAGTAACGCGTCGAAGCCAACGGTCGCGATCGGCGTCGACGCGCCCAAGCGCTCGGCGACGCGATCCGACAGAACCGCGAGCTTGGCGTGGGACCAGCTCGCGATGCGGGCGATCTCCTCGGTGCTGGCCTGCGAATCCACCGGCACCACCACGCCGCCCGCCTTCAAGATCCCGAAGTAGGCGATGCCCCAGTGCGGGCGATTCTCCGAGACGAGCAGCACCGCGTCCTTCGCCGAGATGCCGCGCGCTGAGAGCTGGAGGCCCGCGCGCGTCGCGAGGCCTTGCAGATCGGCGTACGTGTAGCGCTGCGGGCCGCCCACGCGCGTCGAGGACAGCACATCGTGGTGGCGCATCGCCGTCCGGCTCTTCCATCGCTTCGTCGCCGCGTCGAACAGCTCGAGCAGGTCCTTGTACGTGTAGACGCTGCGTGGCTTCTGGGAGAATTCCTCCTCCAGCGACGGGAAGACCCACTTCTCGAGCCCGCGCATGTGGACGTCGAGCCAGTAGTGGCGCCAATCGATCGCTTCCGGATCCCACGCGAGCGCGGCGCGATCTTCGGGCGTGAGGCGCTGCGCGAGCGCACGCACGTTGTCGCACCGAAACACGTAGCGACGATCGTGGATGAACGGCATGAACAGCTGGAACAGCTCGTCCGTTTGTGCAGCCGAGCGTGACAACGCGGCGAGCGCGTCCTTCGCGTGCTCGGCCATGCCCTGCAGCCGCGGCGCGCCCCAGCGAGGGGTGCTGCGCTCGATGAGCGCCGTGAGCGCCGTCGCCGCGCTATGCCACAGCGGCGCCGAGGTGCGTTGGTACTGCGCCTTGTCGACGGCGTACGGCTCCATTCGCGCCTGCAGACGGTTCCAGACCTCGTTTCCGGTCGGGCGGTTCGTGAAGTAGCGGCGCTTGTGCAGCCCGAGCAGCTCGACGGCGCGGGTCAAGTAGAGCGGGTTCGAATCCGACGAGCCGAGCTGATACACGAGCTCGTTCTGCTCGGCGATCGTCGCCGCCATCGCCATGATGAGGCCCGCGCACACGAGGTCGACCGGGATCACGTCGAGCCGGACCCCGTCGCCCGCAGGATACGCTCGGTGGCCCTTGATGTTGAGGTAAGCGAGCGGCGCCGTGGTGGTGAAGCCTTCGTTCCAGCCCGGGAAAGGGTAGCGCAGCGCAGACTCGACGATCGCCGGCCTGACCACGCATGCGCGGACTCGCTGTTCTCCTTCGGCGGTCGCAGCCTCGGCACACACCTGATCGCCGAGTGACTTGGTGTATGTGTACGTGTTGGTCCAGCCCCAATGCCGTGCGCGCTCCATGCCGAGCTCGGTGAGGCGCTCTGCGAGCCACATCTTCCGTTCGCGCTGCATCGCGAGCTTCAGGGTTTGCGGGTCGTCGACGTCGCGGCCCTCGTCGCTCAGGCGGCGTGCCGCGCGATCACGGAACAGCGAGATGTGAGCATGATCGTCGGCGAGCTGCTTCTGCTGGTCGATGAGGCGTTGGCAGTCGGCCAGCTCCGAGTCGACGGAGAAATCCGTCGCGCGTAACGCGCCATCGGGTGGCGGCGGTCCGCCATCGTCGCGTCGCGGGAAGTAGCCACGAAGCGGTACGTCTTCCCAGATCTCGCCGTCACGGTTGCCGACGACGAAGCAGGTGGAGACGTGCACCAGCTTGGCGCCGGTGCGGCGCGCGAGCTCGACCGCGTGCCTCGGCCCCAGCACGTTGATGCGGATCGCGCTCTCGAGCGTGGGGTTGAACGTGACGAGACCTGCGCAGTTCACGATGAGATCGAGCTGGCCCAGCCTCTCGAGGTCCTCGGGGCTGAAGTTCAGGTTCGGCCGTGATACGTCGCCGGACAGCGGCACGCAACGTTCGCGCATGAAGGCCTGGAACGATGCCTCGTCGGGGAAGCGCTCACGCAGCGGATCGAACACCGGCGATGCCACCACCTTGTCGAAGAAGCGCTCCTCCGACGATGACCCTGCGCCCGATCGGGTAAGTACGAACAGCTTGTCGAGGCCGGGGTAGCGATGCAGCAGCATCGACAAGGCTACCTTGCCGACGAAGCCAGTCGCCCCGATGAACAGGATGCGTCGACCCTGCAGGGTCTGGGCGACGTTCAAGGAGGCGGCCATCGGGCGCAGGTTTTATGACGTGCAGCTTCCGACGGCAATCAAGAACGCGTTACTGCAGAAGTGGAGCCTCTTCGCCGTCGCTGAGCGCCACGGCGGTGGGGGCCGAGCAGGTGGTACCGCCGGGGAAGCCATGCGCGGGTGCGAGTCGGAGCTTCTTGATGGTGAGCGCGTCGAACCCGCCAAATTCGGGGATCTGATCCTCCGGACGGTTGTGATTCCACAAGCGCTGGAAGGCTTCGATGGAGCGGGTGAGGTTCGTCGATGGATCTGCGTAGACGAAGTGGAGGGCAACTGCGGTTGCCGCCGATTCACGGGTTTCAGGAAAATTGCGGAGCGAACGAGATCTGCTCCATGGCGTCGGCGGGCGCGTCGGCCGGGAACGGCGACGTCGATCGGCGAAGGCGCTCGAGGAAGCGCGCGTCGAGCGGTTGCGGCGGCATGGTGCCGACCGCCGCCGTCGTCGCGAATTTGTTCGCGTCGATCGCGGGGCCGAGGCCCACCGAGAAGCCCGCGAGGATCAGCGCCGAGCGCACGGGCGTCGCGGCGCTGTAGGTGTGTACGGTGCAGCCGTTCGCACAGGTGCGGCGCAGCGCCGCGAACGCGGCGAGCGTCCACAGCGACGGGTTGGCGCGCGGTGAGAACGGATCCCAGAACACGACGT
The DNA here is from genome assembly GCA_043741435.1 of Myxococcales bacterium. Classification (GTDB taxonomy): domain Bacteria; phylum Myxococcota_A; class Polyangia; order Palsa-1104; family Palsa-1104; genus JBDTCO01. Next base: position 6,512 of record JAYUBF010000300.1, on the reverse strand, counting down.
CCATCGAATGGTCGTCGACCGCGCGTAGCGTGTCGGGCAGCTCTCCCCCGATGAAGCGCCACGTGCCGTGCCCGTCTTCGTGCGCCCCGTCGCGCAGCAGGTGGCGCGCTGCATCGCCTGCGGAGCCGGTGAGCCCGAAGTCATCGGCATGCTCGAGCGCCAACGCGAGCGCATCACGGCTGCGATCGAGGCTCACGAGCTCGAGACGTCGGCTCGCGAGCTGCGCGACCTTCCACGCCGCGATCGCATTGCTTCCGGCGCCGAGACCCACGTCGAGCAATCGCAGCGGTTCACCGTCCTGCGTGAGCCGTTGTCTCAGCAAGGACGGTTCGATGTAGAGCCGCGCGGCCTCGACGAGAGGGCCCACCACGGGGTGCATGACCTCACCCGTCTCGCAATCGAGCACCGCGCGTGCACCGTCACGCGTGGTGACCACCTCGCACTTCACGATGCGCGCTTTTCGCCGATGCGACCGCCGTGCTCGTGGCGGTCGATGGCCTCGAGCTTCGCCTTCGACCACGTCGCATACTCGCCACGCTCGATCGCCGCGCGCGCGTCCGCCATGAGCGAGTGGTAGTGGTGGAGGTTGTGCAGCGACAAGAGGCGAGGCCCGAGTGGCTCGCCGCACTTGAAGAGGTGGTGGAGGTAGCTGCGCGTGTACGTCGTGCACGTCGGACATGCGCAGGTCGGATCGAGGGAGACGTCGGCAGTGGCGTACGGCGCGCGCGAGATCTTCACGCGACCCGTGGACGTGAACGCGGTGCCTTGCCACGCGAGGTGCGTGGGAAGGATGCAATCGAAGAGGTCGATGCCCGCCGCGATCGCGTGCAACAGGTCGGGTGGCGTGCCCACGCCCATGAGATACCGCGGCCGATCGGCAGGGAGCAACGCCGCGGCCATCGTGGTGATCGCTTCGCGCTCGCTGCGTTCGTCACCAACGGCGAGGCCCCCGATCGCGAAGCCATCGAAGGGGTGCGCAGTGAGGAATGCCGCCGAGACCTCGCGCTGGGCCGGAACCACGCCGCCCTGCACGATGGCGAACAACGCCTGCTCCGGATTCTTTCTCGCCGCCAAGCTGCGCAGCGCCCAGCGGTGCGTGCGCTCCATCGCGGCTTGGGTTGCGGCCTCGTCACTGCGTGAGTCGAGGCACACGTCGAGCACCATCATGATGTCGGAGCCGATCGCGGTCTGCATCTCGATGGAGGCCTCGGGCGACAGCAGGTGCTCGCGGTTGTCGACGTAGCTGCGAAAGCGCGCGCCCTTCTCGGTGATCACGCGATCGCCCGGCAGCGAAAAGATCTGATAGCCGCCCGAATCGGTGAGCACCGGCCCGTTCCAGCCCATGAAGCGGTGGATGCCGCCGACCCGTTGGAACGCTTCGCGGCCAGGCCGCAGCATCAAGTGATACGTGTTCGCCAGGAGCACCTGCGCACCCGCGGCGCGGAGGTCAGGTGGCTCGAGGCCCGTGACGGTCGCGCGCGTACCGACGGTCATGAACGCGGGCGTCTCGATCGGGCCGTGCCCGGTCACGACACGCGCGCGCCGCGCGGCGGAGCCGGGGTCGTGCGCGCTGACCGAGAAGGGGAGGAGCATCGGGCAGAGCCTATCGGCATCGGCCGCCGGATGCAGCTAGGGTGGTTCTACCCCAGACCCGGACAGCCCTCCGTGATCAAGAACAGCGACCAGCAAACCGTTCGTCACGGGCCGCTGCAGCTCGGCTCGATGACGTCACGCACCGTTTCCTTCTGCGGCTGTCGATCAACTCGAGCGCCAACTCCGGCAGTTCCTCATTCGACCACGAGGGCGATACGCAACGCTTTATCGACACGCGTGAGCTTGGCGACCGACAGGCGACCAATGTAGTCGGTCAGGGACGCTTTGGCGAGGCTCATGAGGGCGTCGCAGTGAATGGAAGACTCGTGCTTGAGGCCTTCTTCGTTGCCCACGTCGACCTGCGTGGACAGACCTTCACGTTGCGAGAAGACCGGCGCGCAGATCACCGTGGAGAACCGGCTGTCGATGACCGCCTGGCGGCCGACGACGACGAACACGCGAGACTTCTTCGTATCCCCCCCTGGCTTGCGGACGCGATAAAGGTCGCCCCTCTTCACAGCGCGTCTTGATACGCGAGCGCGTCGGCGAGCTCCTGGTTCAGCTTGTCGGCGCTGCGGTTCATGATCTCGACGTCGTGCGCATCGCGGCGGGTGCGAGCATGCGTCTCCAGGAAGAAGCGAACTGCCTGTTCAATGACTTGCGAACGGTTCGCACCCTTGCCGGCGTACTTGTCGAGCGCCATAAGAACATCTTCTGAAAGTGTGACCGATGTCTTCGACTTCATACTACCAACATACGCTACCGTAGCTGATACAGCCACCGGTGGCGGGTGGCGCGCCTGGCATCGAAGGTTGTCGGGCCAGGCAATCCTGGGCAGATCTGGCGTCAGCTCACGTCGCTGATGAGGATCGGCGGGTGGTGCCGCGTCGTGATGGACGCCGAACGACCCATCGTGCCGCGCGCGATCGCGATCGCCTCGGCCACCACATGTAGAACGGGTGAGCGCCGTGGTAGGACCGGTCGGTTCCGGTACATGTGGAAGAAGTAGCCGAGCGCCATCACCTACACGAGCAACGGATTGACCGCCTTCGAGTTCACGTTGTAGGGCGAGGGCACGCGCATGAACACTTCGCGTCGTAGCGCGCGCGGGGTCTTCGACAGCGGCCACTTGATGGCCTCGTGCTTCAGGCGATCGCTCTCGGTGAACTCGTCCTGCGACGACAAAGAGAGCGGCTACTTCGTGACGCGAGCGACGAACGTTTGGAACTGGCCCTTCGCATTGCGACCTTGCCAGTACCCTTGTGTTCTTGGGACGGAAGCAGGGCCGCGGTCAGCGGCCTCGCCGACGCCTGCGACGAGCCGGGGCTCCGGCGGGATCGTGCTGCGGGCCGGTGTTCGGTTTCTGCGGCTGGTGCGGCAGGGGAGCCTGCTGCCCCTGCGTGGGCCGTTGTGGCTGCCGTTGCTGGTGGGGTGGTCGCGCTGGCTTCATCGACATTGCGTTAGTTGGGCGTTGCTGCAGGCTCGGCTGCGTTCGGCGCGCTTGCGGCGCAGGCTGGGGCTGTGGACGAGACTGGGGTCGCTGCCCCGGACGGCCCGGCTGTTGTGCGGGGCCTCCTTTGAGCCCGAGGCCGTCGCGACGGCGACGCTCGTCGTAGTTCGCGTCGTCGATGAGGGCCAACACCGCAGCGGTATCGACCTTGCGTTCAGCTGTGCGAAAGCGACCGGCGAGCACGGTCTCTGGAGCCAGACGATTGCTTTGATAGAGGTCCCACATCTCCTCGGCGTACGGGCGCCGCGGGGCATTGCGATCGTGGCGCTGCAGGAAATCGTGCAGGTTGTCGACGTCGCGAAGGAGCAGCTTCCGTGCGTTCGGGTTGTGGGCCGGATCGACCGACTGGGGGAAGTCGATGAGCACCGGGCCGTCGGCACCGAGTAGCACGTTGAAGTCGGACAGGTCGCCATGGACGACCCCCGCCGACAGCATGCGGACCACTTCCTGAATGAGTCGGTGGTAGATCGCGGTCGCAGTGTCCTTGTCGAGTGACACGTCACCGAGCCGAGGTGCCGGTTGTCCGACGTCGTCGACGACCAGCTCCATGACGAGGACGCCGTCGATGAAGTGATACGGCGCCGGAACCCGTACGCCCGCCGACTGCAACCGGTAGATCATGTTCACTTCGGTCTCGCGCCATGCGGCCTCGTCCTGCGCCTTGCCATGCGAGCTGCGCTTCGACATGGCGCGTTGGTCCCGCGTGTTGCGGACCTTGCGCCCTTCCGTGTAGTCCGCCCGATGTTTGAAGGTGCGATTCTGCGCATCCTTGTAGATTTTGGCGACCCGACGCTCGCCACCAGCGACGACGAGGTACACCTCGGCTTCCTTGCCGCTCATGAGCGACCGCTCCACCTCGGAGATGATTCCGTACTCGGCAAGGGTCGCGAGCCTCTCAGGAATGCGCATGATGGTCGGGCTTCAGCTCATGTCGCTGATGAGGATCGGCGGGTGGTGCAGCATCGTGATCGATGCAGCCCGCCCCATGGACCCGCGCGCCATCGAGATCGCCTCGGCCACCGTGTCGGCACGCTCCCAGCCGAGGAGACGCGGCACCGTGGTGTTGTCGGAGCCGACCACGATCACGCGCGAGAGGTGCTCGCGGCCGCGCTGGCCCCAGTACCACATGTAGAACGGGTGAGCGCCGTGGTAGGCGTTTCCTCGACGGTACATCTCCACGTAGCTCGGGTTGTACGCGAACTCGTCCTGGTACTTTTGCTCGAGCGTGTAGGCGTCGCGCGTCTCGGGCAGCAGGCGATTGAAGAACTCGATGTACGACGGGTGATGAACCGGATCGAACGCGTCCGAGCACGGATGCGTCACGATCATCACGCCGCCCTTCTTCACCACCGGACGGTTCCGGTACATGTGGAAGAAGTAGCCGAGCGCCATCACCTGCACGAGCAGCGGGTTGAGCGCCTTCGAGTTCACGTTGTAGGGCGAGATGTACGGGATACCCGAGATGAGGATGTCCGCCTGTCCCTCGACGGGCACGCTGTACTGCCTAAAGCTCTGTTCCAAGATTTTTTCGTGCGTCGGCTCCGTCGAGCCGGCGTGCACCGCGATGAGCTCGTACGGCGACGGTACGCGCATGAACACCTCGCGGCGGAGCGCGCGCGGCGTCTTCGATAGCGTCCACTTGATAGCCTCGTACTTCAGGCGATCGGTCTCGGTGAACTCGTCCTCGTTCTTCATGAGGAACGAGAGCGGCGCGCCGAACATGCGGTTGTTGAGCACCGTCTCGATGTGGAACACCTTCATGTGCTCGTCGACCACGCGACCGATGCGATCGACCGAGTGGTTGAGCGCAGACTTCTTCGGGTCCATGAATGAGTCGGACTCGACGATGGTCTTCGGCTTGTGGTGCGCCTTCAGCGATTCGTAACCGCACAAGCCCACGCCGACCGACTTGTGCCCACCATCCATCGGCACGAGGTTGATGTTGACGTACACGACGAGGTCACTGTCGGCCGCCCGCTTGTTCGTCTCGACCAGCTCGCCGTGGCGCGTCTTGCCGAGCACGACCATGCCGTCGGGATCGCAGGCGTCGTGGTTGTACAGGCGCTCGGGCCAGAAGGCGTCGAACACCTTGTCGCCCACCATGCGGCGTACTTCCCAGTCGTGCATGCGACGATGGAGCGAGGTCGCGACGATGATGTGGATGTCGTCGACACCGAAGTCGGCCGCCATCTCGAGCACGATGTCGAGGATGGTCTCGCGGATGTCGGGCCGCGCCATCGGCGGCAACGGAAGCGACACGTCGTCGACGGCGATGGTGAGCTTCATGCCCGGCTTGAGGAGCGCGTGCAGCGGGTCCATCGACTCCGGCCGCGCCAAGGCAGCGCGGATCGCCGCGCGCGGGTTCGGCAGCCCGGCGATCGGCTGGCGCGGATAGATGACGCGCGTGCCGATGGGGAGGTCCACCGATAGAAAGTCCTCCCCGTAGAAGAGGATGCGCGGAGCACTGTCGGTGTCGATGGTGACGATGTGCTCGTCGCCGCCGTGGCGAGAGCGGGATGCAGAAGACATGCGGGCCGCACAGTGGCAGCCCCGCACCCCGCGAGTCAACCGCGCGCCGCGACCACCTGTCGCACCGGGGTCCAACGCAATTGCGGATAGCGGTCGTTGTCGAGCGGGTCGAGCTTTCGGTCAGCGCGGTGCGAGCCGATCGGCGATGCGCGACGCGAGGCTGCTAAAGAGCGAGCGTGGGCCACCGCGGTCCGCCGCGAGGTCGATGATCGGCCAGTCGTAGCTGCGCGCGACGGTGCGGAGTCGCAGATCGGGGTTCACGGCAGTGGGGTGGCCCACCACAGTGAGCATCGAGTAGTCGGAGTAGCTGTCGGTGTACGCGTGCGAGCGCTGGAGGTCGATGCCGTGGCGCACGGCATAGTCGCGGATGATGACGGCCTTTTCGGCGCCAGCGACGAGCGGCTTGCCGAGCTGGCCGGTCGCATGCCCACGATCGAACTCCAGCGTCGACGCGATGAAGTCGTCGACACCGAGGTGCTGGGCGAGCGGACGCACGATGAAGTCGAGCCCACCCGAGACGATGACGAGGCGCAGGCCCGCGCGGCGCGCCTGCGCGAGGAGCTCCGGCGTCCGCGGGTAGATGGTGGGCTTGATCACGTCGGCGAACAGCTCTTCGGCGAGGACGTGCAAGCGGTCCTCGGACTCGCCGGCGTAGTAGCCGTAGAACAGCTCGTTGAAGACCTTGCGCGAGACGCGATCGGCGACCGCGAAGAAAGGAAGCGAGGCGGCGGTCAAGAGGGTCTTGCGCAAGGATCCGGTCAACGTCGGCTGGTGGCGCGCGTACCACGCGAAGGCGTGGACGATGTTGCTGCTGATGAGCGTGCCATCGACGTCGAAGAACGCGGCCGCGCTGGTGGGAGACGGCGGCGCGTTGAGCATG
>JAYUBF010000299.1:0-10780 GCA_043741435.1 Myxococcales bacterium | reverse complement strand
GCGATTGGACCGTCGAGCGGAGCGACCAGCTTCGCAAGGTGGTGTGAGTCGCGGAGATACCCTCGAAGGCGTGCTAGAATTCAGCTTCATGGGCTTTGCAAAAGCGCATCATCGTCATTCTTTTGCCGAGTATCTCGAGCTCGAAGAGCTGAGCCCGGTCCGGCACGAATTTCTCGACGGTGAAGTTCATGCGATCGCGGGTGGGACGCCCGAACATGCCGCTCTCTGTGCGGCTCTCATCGTAAATCTCGGTGGCCAACTCAGGACAAAGCCGTGCAGGGTGTTCACCTCTGATTTGCGCTTGCGCATTTTTCCAAGCGGGCTCGCGACGTATCCCGATGCCGCCGTGATCTGCGGCGCGCTGAAGCGCGATCCGAACTCTGCTACTCACGTCACCAACCCGACCGCGATCTTCGAGGTGTTGAGCCCGGCGACCGAAGTCTACGACTTGGGTGAGAAGCGAGAGCACTGCCAACAGATTGACAGCCTGCATTTGTACGTTTGTGTGGCTCAGGATCGTAAGCGCCTCGAGGCGTGGACGAAAGTCGACGGACTGTGGCGGCATGACGTGCTCGGCGCGGGACAGAAGCTCGAGCTCACATCCATCGCGTGTGAGATCAGTGTCGACAGCTTGTACGACGCGGCTGGCCTTACGCTTCGCTGAAATTCAGGAACCGAACCATTGGCGTAGGTCGGAACCTGTGTGACGAAACCGTGACATCTAGACGCTGAGGCTGCGGTAGATTCGCGCGGTCGCATGGCCACTCTGCTCATCTGCGAGGACGATCGCGTCGCTCGCGAGCTGCTCGGCGAGATCATGCGCGCCGAGGGCTACACGGTAGAGGCCTTCGGTTCCGGCGACGAAGCCATCAAGCACGCGCGCCCCGACACCTACGATCTCGTCATCAGCGACGTGCAGCTGGGCGACGGTGCGAGCGGCATGGACGTGCTGCAGGCATTCCGCAGCGCAGCCCCCGAGACGCCGGTGATCCTCATCACCGCGTTCGGCGACGTCACCGGCGCGATGGCCGCGATCCAGCGTGGCGCGCACGACTACGTGTCGAAGCCGTTCGACGTGGCCGCGCTCACCACCACCGTGCGGCGCGCGCTCGAGCGCAGCCGGCTTGCCGAGGAAGAGCGCGCGAAGAAGGAGCATGGAGGTCGTGCCCCGGAGACGCGGCTCGAAGAGATCGTGGGTCGTTCGCCCGCGATGCTGGATGTGTACAAGCTGGTGGCGCGCGTGGCGGCGACGCAGTCCACCGTGCTGGTCGTCGGCGAGTCGGGCACCGGCAAGGAGCTGGTGGCGCGCGCCATCCACGCCAACTCGCCGCGTCGCAACGGCCCCTTCGTCGCGGTGAACTGCACCGCGCTCACCGAATCCTTGCTCGAGAGCGAGCTGTTCGGTCACCAGAAGGGTGCCTTCACCGGTGCCACCGCGCAGAAGCGCGGCATCTTCGAAGAAGCGCAGGGCGGCACCGTGTTTCTCGACGAGATCGGCGACGTGAACACCAAGATGCAGGCGCAGCTCCTGCGCGTGTTGCAGGAAGGCGAGATCCGCCGGGTCGGCGGCAGCGAGCCCGTCAACGTGGATGCGCGCGTGGTGGCCGCGACCAATCGCGATCTCGAGGACGACGTGCGCAGCGGTCGTTTCCGCGAGGATCTCTATTTCCGCCTCCACGTCGTGGCCGTGAAGCTCCCGCCCCTGCGCGAGCGTCGCTCCGACATCAAGATCCTCGCGCAACACTTCTTGCAGAAGTATGCGGCGCGCGAGAAGCAAGAGCTGCTGGGCGTGGCGCCCGAGGCCATGGCCGCGCTCGAGGCGTACTCGTGGCCAGGCAACGTGCGTGAGCTCGAGAACATCGTGGAGCGCTCACTCGCGGTGTCGAAGGAAGGCGTGTTGCTCGTCTCCGATCTGCCGCCGGAGATCAGCGGTGTGGTGGACGTCGAGCGCAGAGCGCACCCGGCGGTCGACGACCTCATCGGCGATCGCCCGACGATGGCCGAGCTCGACCGTCGCTACATGGAGCTCATCTTGCGCGAGACCGGGGGCAACAAGAAGCGCACCGCGGAGATCCTCGGTATCGATCGTCGCACCCTCTACCGCACGCTCGAGCGCAGCGGACACACCGAAGCGCCCCCCGCAGCAGCAAGCAAGGAAGAGGAACCGGAGGACGACGGATGAACGGGGCGGAGAGCACTCGCGAGCAACCGGTACGCAGATCGTTGCTTTCCGATCTGGCTTCGATGTGGGCCTGGGTCGCCCTCGTCACCGGCGTGATCGTCAGCTTCATCGTCGTTGGCACGGTGTACGTGGTGACCTTCCTGTTCGACCGACGCTGTCTCGTGGCGGGCCGTACGTTCCGGTTGTGCGCCGTCGCGCTGGCGTTCTTCCATCCCTACTGGATGTTCGGCGTCTCTGGCCCGGTGGTGAAGCCGCGCAAGCGGAAGACGGTGGTGGTCTCGAACCACGAGTCGCAAGCCGATCCATTCCTCGTCTCGCACTTGCCGTGGGAGATGAAGTGGCTGAGCAAGGAGGTCATCTTCAAGATCCCGTGCCTCGGGTGGTGCATGTACCTCGTCGGAGACGTGCCCATAAAGCGCGGCCAGAAGGACTCCGTGGGCGTGGCGATGGGGCGAATGCGCGGCTGGCTCGATCGCGACGTGCCGGTCATGATGTTTCCCGAAGGCACGCGCAGCGCCGATGGCTCGCTCGCACCATTCAAGGACGGCGCGTTCCGCCTCGCGATCGAAGCGCAAGCCGACATTCTTCCGCTCGCGCTGCGTGGCACCCGCGAGGCGCTCCCGAAGCACGCCTGGCGCTTCGGCCGCTCGAAGGCGCGCGTGCGCTGCGGTACGCCGATCTCGACGGAAGGCCGGACGATGGACGATCTCGAAGCACTGAAGGGCGAGGCGCGCGCGCAGATCGAAGCGCTGCGCAACCAGCTCGACGAGGAGCTCGAGCTCGGTCCCGACGGCAAGGTCAAGCGCGCGGCAGCCTGACCACATGCCCCGCCTCATACGCTTCCGATTCGGATCACAGGGAGGACGGGGAGAACGAGGAGGACTGATTTTGGGTGATCAGCCCGAGTCTTCTCGTTGTTGCCGGCATGGCGGAATCCTTTGTGAAGACCTTTGAGCGCGAATACGTGTACCTCAACAAACAGGAGACCGCAGCGACAGTGATGGCGCAGCTCCACAGATGATTTGACGACTACGACGAAGTCCACCCGCACAGCGGTCTGAAGATGCGGTCGCCGCACGAGTACATGAGGGCGTCACGATGACCGAGCCGGTTGCGTCGAAGAGGATGCATCGATGCCGTTGCCGTCGATGGTGCGCCGACTGTCGTGACATGCAGAGAGCGAGGTTGCCACGAGGCCCAAGGCGGCAACGAGTACGAATCGAGCGACGCACGATGACACCAGGGAAGGCCTCATTGTGCAGTGGCCTGCGAACGAGAACACACGCGAACAGGCGCGTCGAGTGGAAACAGGCGACTGGGGACGGGCAACCGGCGACGGGCAATGTGTTGGCTTCACGCTGCGGCGGACCTCGGGGCGCGATCCGCGATCTCTGCAAGTTCCCGTTGCCAGTCCCCTGTTGCCGGTCCCCTGTTTTCGAAGTTCTAGCGAGCCAGCTTGTCGATCAGCGGCAGGCCCACGAGGGCCACCGAGCCGCCGTGCGTGACCTTTCGACCGAGGTACACCACGGTCTCTCCCATCGGCGCGACCACGCCGATCTCCTTCGGGCGCAGGTTGCCGTGGTCGCGCGTGCCACGACGCGGTGGATCGTTTGCGCGGTAGTCGCCGATGTCGACGCCGTCCGGGATCGCAGGCACGGGGTCCTGGGTGATGTCGAGCGCGAAGCCGAGCGGGGTGTCCACCTGCTTGCTCATCTTGTACGGCGCCACGCTGATGCGCGCCGCGTCGAGCAGCGCGACATGGACCTTCACCCCGTCCGGCACGCGAATGCGACGCGCGGCGTAGTCCGCCACGGGACCACCGGCCGAGTGCGCCAGCAGCAAAACCTCGCGCACCGACGGTCCGAGATTGTCGAGGGAGTGCTGGAACGCGATGCGGAAGGCTTCGGCGCGCCGCGGCACATCGCCTCCGAAGGGGCCGGGCCACGCGAACGCGTAGGACGCGATCTCGGGCCGAGCCTCGATCGCGTTGCGGATCGGTGTCCACTCGGCGCCGAAGCCGAAGGCGCCGTGCAATAGCACCACGAGCGCGCGTTTGCCATCGGGGATCGGCGGCGGCGTCGGTGCGTCGTGGCGCACGATCGTGCAGCCCTTGCAGTAGTCCTCGAGGTAGTTGAAGCACCCGGCGCCGTGGAACGACACCGCGATCGTGACGAGCAACCGCGCGCCACGCACCGCTACATCCTCTCGAGCGTCTGGATGCCGAGGAGCTCGAGCCCATGGCGCAGCGTGCGGGCCGTGAGGTCGCACAACGCGAGGCGCGCCGCGCGCTCTTTCGGCTCCGCCTTCAGCACCGGCGTGTCGGCGTAGAACGTCGAGAAGATGCTGGCCACGTTGTAAAGGTAGTCCGACAGGGCGTGCGGGCGACACGTGCGACCCACCTCCTCGACGGCCTGACCGTAGAAGTGGAGCTCGACGAGCAAGCGTCGTTCGTGTGCACCGAGCGTGACGTCCTCGAGCGACCCGGGGCGTGCGCCATGCTCGGATTCCGCCTTGCGCAGGATCGACTGCATACGCGCGTACGCGTACTGGAGATACGGTGCGGTATTGCCCTGCAGCGCGAGCGCCTTGTCCCACGTGAACGTGACGAGCGTCTGTCGATCGCGCGAGAGATCGTTGTACTTCACGGCGCCGAGGCCCACGATGCGCGCGACTTGATCGAGCTCCTCGGGCGGCAGCTCGGGATTGTGCTCGACAGCGACGGCACGCGCGCGTCGCTCGGCCTCGTCGAGCAAGGCCTCGAGCCCGATGAGGTTGCCATCGCGCGTGGAGATGGTGCCTTCCGGCAGGCGCATGAGCCCGAACCAGATGTGCTCGAGCGAGCACTTGAGCCCGAGGCGGCGACAGGTCGCGAACAACTGCTTGAAGTGGAGCTGTTGTCGCTCATCGGTGACGATGAGGATGCGCGCCGGATCCCAGGTCTCCACTCGATACAACGCGCCCGCGACGTCCGTGGTGCCGTAGAGGTAACCACCATCGGCCTTGCGGATCAGCATCGGCGGCAGCTCGGCGCCATCGCGCGCGGCGTCGAACGCCACGATGATGGCGCCGCGGCTCTCCTCCGCGATTCCGCGCTCGAGCAGCATTGCGACCGTTCCTGCGAGGCGGTCGTTGTAGAAGCTCTCGCCCAGCGTCACGTCGAAGCTGACCCCGAGCCGGTGGAACACGCGGTCGAATTCGGTCTGCGAGACCTCGACGAAGCGACGCCACAACGCGACGTTGTCTTCGTCGCCCTTTTGCAGCTTTACGAGCTCGGCACGGGCTTGCTTCAAGATCGGCGGCGCGTTCTCCGGGTCGTCGGCGTCCGCCTCTTCATCGCCTTCGGCGACGGCCTCGCCCATTTCCTTGCGCTGCGCCTTCTCGGTGTCGACGAACTTCACGTACAAGCGGAGGAGCTCTTCGACCGCGCTGCGAGCGAAGGCGTCTTGGTCCACCCAGAGGCGATACGCGACGATGAGCTTGCCGAACTGCGTGCCCCAGTCGCCGAGGTGGTTGTCGGCGATGACGGTGTAGCCGAGCGCGCGCATGACGCGCTTCAAGGCGTCGCCGATGATCGTGGAGCGGATGTGGCCGATGTGCATCGGCTTGGCCACGTTCGGCGACGAGTAGTCGATGACCACTTTCGCCCCGTTGCCGATGTTGCGCAGGCCGAAGCGCTGGTCTGTCACGGTCTGTTGCGCCTTGCGCGCGAGCCAGGAGTCGGTCACGTGCACGTTCACGAACCCCGGGCCGGCCACTTCCACCTTCGCGACCTCGGGCGCGTTACGTAGCGACGCCGCGATCACCTCGGCGATGTCGCGGGGTTTCTGTCCGTAGGCCTTGGCGAGCTGCAAGGCCGCCGCGAGCTGGAGCTCGCCGAACTCGGGCTTGCCGGAGCGCACGACCGGGAGCTCCGGCGGCAGGCTGGCATGCTCACCGAAGCGAGCGCGCACTGCATCGGACGCGCGTACACCGAGACCCACCGATAGCTCGAGCATGGCGGGCTACGTGTACGTGCGGCCGTGCACAGTGTCAACGCGTGTGCGCTGACGGAGATCGCCCGCGCTGCTATCATCGTGTCGTGGCTCCAGACTACGAATGCCCGCACTGCGGTGAGACAGTCGACACCTGGCCCGACCAGGGCGGCGGCGAGCAGCAGGACTACATCGAAGACTGTGCCGTGTGCTGTCGACCCAACCGCATCCACGCGAGCTACGATGCCGACGAGGATGCGTACCAGGTCGAGGCGAGCAGCGAATGAAGCGCGTCGTCTCGTTGCTGTTGCTGCTCGCGGGCACGAACGCGCACGCGTACGTTCGCTCGATCAACAAGAACGGGTCGCAGGTGCGCTGGCCCACGAGCTGCGTCGTCATGTCACCGGACGCACGGGGCGATCAGTCCGCCGACGCAATCGACCTCGATACGTTCCAGGGCGCGCTCACCCGCGCGGTGAAGAACTGGAACTCGCGCATCGGCGGCTGCACGTACATGAAGCTCGGCGTCACCAACCCGTCCATCGCGCTCGAGGCGGTCGCCGACGGCCGGCCTGCCGTCGTGTTTCGCAGCGACGTGTGGGGCCGGGCCGAGCTGAAGTACGACGAAGCCGCGATCGGGCTCACCACCGTCTGGTCCGCCGACCGCGACGGTGACGTCACCGATGGCCAGATCAACGACGCGGACATCGAGCTCAACGCGGTGAACTATTCGTTTACCGTCTCACCGGAAACCGGCAGCCCTCGCTCCGGCACCAAGCTCGAAGACCTCGAGAGCACGCTCACCCACGAGCTCGGCCATGTGCTGGGCCTCGCGCACACCTGCTGGGACCACAAGACCATGGTGCACGACGAGGTCATCCATCCCTTAGACAACACGGGCACGCTCATCCCCGACTGCGTGTCCACCATGCTGCCCGACAGCGTGACCAAGGCCACGATGTATCCGTTCGCGCCGGAGCGCTCGACGGCGATGCGCAACCTCACCGACGACGACGTGCGCGGGGTCTGCGATGTGTATCCGAGCGCCGACCCGTCGACCGCCTGCTACGGCTATATCGAAGGGCGCGGCTGCAGCACGAGCCAGGTGCGCTGGCCTGGGGCCGCCATGGAGGTCGCATCGGCAACCACTGCGTTGTTCGTGCTCGGTGCGCTGCTCCTCGCACGCCGCCGTCGTGGTATCAAAGAGAGATGACAAGCGTTCGGCTCGCGGCTGCGGTTGGTTTGAGCCTTGGCCTCGGGCTTGGCCTCGGGTGCACCGTCGAGAACCCGCTCTACACGCCGCTGCCTGATTCGGGGATCTTCGGCGCCGCCGACCTCGCCGGCCGCGACTCGGCGACCACGGGCGGGCCCGACCTCGCCAAGCCCGGCGACAGCTGTACTGCGCGCACCTGCAGCTCGGTCGGCTCGGCGTCCTGCGAGAACGGCGTCTCGACGCCCGATCGCAAGTGTCCGCAGCTCTCGGATTGCGTCTCCGGCTACTGTCAGCCGCCGCCCCTTTCGAACGATCTCCCGGGTCGCGACTGCGACATCCTTGGTCCCAACGAAAACCTCTGCCTCGCCGACAAGAACACAACGAATAGCTGCCAGCCCTTCGTGAGCGGCGCCACCGTCGTCTGGCGTTGCACTCACGCCGTCGGTGTTGGGGCCGTCGGCACCCCATGCGCGCACGGGGGCCAGTGTCGCTCTGGCTTCTGCGGGTCGAACGGCACCTGTTTCCGTGCGTGCGCCACGCAGAGCGACTGTCCGACCTCGGGGACCGTCAAGCGCATCTGCACCGAAGTGGAGATCACCGTCGAAGGCGAGACGCTGACAGTGAAGAGCTGCGTGCCGCTGTAGCGTGTGAATGAAAGGACGCACCACAGTGAACGCCGGCGGTTGCGGTCGCCAGCTTGGGTGTTGAGGACCTGACACCTGACGCAGGTTTGAACACCGAGAGGCCCCGAATCGCTGGGCGCGCACAAGTCACCACAACTATTATGTTTTGTGTCGAACATTGCGGTTGCTTGCGCTCTGTGTGTGAGCATGTAGGTGTGTCACCTGGGTGTGAGGTGTTGAAAGTTCACCACCAGGGTCGGTCAATAATTTACCTAAGCCTCGGTAATCGCATACTGAAAACGTGACAGGGCGCGTGGCGTGGTGTTTGCTTCGACGCAGGTCGCCGTGAAGATCGCGCTCGTCACAGAGTTCTATTACCCACACCTGGGCGGCGTGACGGAGCACGTGTTTCACCTGGCGCGCTTCCTCACCAATCGCGGTCACAGCGTTCGCGTCGTCACCAACCACGTGGCAGAGGCGCCGCGCCGCGCCGACCTGGAAACGGTCATCGTCCCCGAGGGTGCCTTCGACGTGGTTCGCATGGGTCGTGGCATGCCCATCGAGTCGAATGGCTCCATGTCGCGCGTCACGGTCGGCTTCGGGCTCGAGCGCAAGATGCGTGCGGCGCTCGAAGACGTGGACCTGGTGCACGTGCAATCGCCGCTCTTCCCGATGCTGCCGTACCTCGCGCTCAAGGTTGCCCGCAAGCGCGGCATCCCCACCGTCGGTACGCTGCACACCAACTTCGACGGCTCGACGGCGTTGCGGGCCTTCGGTCGCGTGATCCGCCAGTACTCCCGCGCCATCGACCGCGGCATCGCCGTTTCCGAGAGCGCCGGTCGCGCCGTCGCAGATTTCCTCGTCGAGCCGCCGGTCATCATCCCCAACGGCGTCGACGTGAACGCCTGGAGCAGCGGCGTGCGTCGTCCCGAGCTCGAGGGCACGCGCAACATCGTGTTCCTCGGCCGCCTCGATCCACGCAACGACGTCGACATCCTCATCGCCGCGTTCTGCCAGCTCGCCGACGCAGCACCCGACGTCCGCCTCGTGTTGCTCGGCGATGGCCCTCGTCGCGCGGAGTACGAAGCGTCGGTGCCCGCGCGGCTCGCATCGCGTGTCTTGTTCGTCGGCAGCCATGCGAGCGTCGAGGCCCGCGCCAGCTACCTTGCGTCGGCTGACGTGATGGCGTTCACCGCGCGCATCGTGTCGCACCCGATGGCGCTCATCGAGGGCATGGCCGCCGGTCGTGCCGTCGTGGCCTACGACATCGAGGGCGTCCGCGAGCTCATCACTGATGGTCGCGAGGGCTACAAGGTGCCCGTCGGCGACGTCGCGGGTCTGGCCGACGCTTTGATGAAGGTTCTCTCCGACGACGCGCATCGAAGGGTGATGGCTCGGCTCGCGCGTGTTCGCGCGGGTGCGTTCGATTGGTCGGTGATTGCCAGCCGCATCGAGGCGCTGTACGAAGAGCTCCTTCCGTCCACCACGCCGGCGATCGGCACCGATCTCACTCCCGCTGTTTCCAGCACCGCGATGCCCACCAACCTAGACACCAGAGATGGTGCCGGCGCCGGCGCCGTCGCCACGGCCAGCGCATGATGACCCCTAGCTTTCCCTCGCTTCTCGCGAGAGGAGTTCCCATGGAACCGACCACGACGTTGGACGCTTGGTCGCACGTGTCACCGATGGTGGTGACGCTGTGGCCGGCGATCGTTCTCATGGCGTACTTCCTCGGCGCCATGGCAATCTTCGCCACGCGCAGCCGGATGAAGAGCATGCCCATCGACGCCGAGGTGCTCGGTCGTCCCGATTCGCCGGTGCTCTCCCGCTTCCTGCGCCACTACATCATGTGGCTCCTCGCACCGTGGCAGCGTCTCGTCGTTCGCACGGGACTCACGCCGAACATGCTCACCTTCGCGTCGCTCCTCGCCGCGCTCGGTGCCGGCGTGGCCGCCGCCACCGGGAGCTTCGCCGCCGCGGGCTGGCTGTACTTCCTTTGCGGCATCCTCGACATCCTCGACGGTCGCGTCGCTCGCATCCGCAACCTCGTCTCGCAATCGGGCGCGTTCTTCGACTCGGTCATCGACCGCTACGCGGAGATGTTCGTGTTCGGCGGCATGGCCATCTACTACCGGAGCTCGTGGGCGCTCGTAGGCGTGCTGCTCGCGTCCCTCGGCTCCGTCATGGTGAGCTACACGCGGGCGCGCGGCGAAGCGCTCGGCGTCTCCGACCTCAACATCGGCCTCATGCAGCGCCCCGAGCGACTCTTCTATCTGGGCATGTCGATGATCTTGTCGCCGATGGTGTCGCCGCTCGTCGACGCGGTCGTCGGCCCCAACGTGCTCCCACCGCACGTGCTGGTCGTTGCCGGCATCTTGCTCCTGGTCGTGTCCACCAACCTCACTGCCGTTCGTCGCATCATCCACACGATGGACCGCCTCGACGGCAAGGTGGCTTCCAAGCCGACGCGTCCGGCCGTGGTGAGTGTGCCAGCGATCTCCTCTGTGCCGTCGGTGACGGCGAGCAACATGGTGCCGCTGCGCGCTGCGGGAGGCCGCTCGTGAGCCAGTTGCTGAAGTACGTGATGGTGGTGTTCACGGTCCTGTCGAGCGGTCTGCTCGTACCGCCGCGCGCCGCTCGCCGCAACAGTCGCTAAACAGCAACGCATTGTTCGGAGATCAAAGGTTGCGTTGCTGTTTAGTCTATCCCATCGGACGTGCCGCCCGCCCTGCCGGCCGAGCCGTCAGGGTCCCACCCTGCTCACGCGGCGACTTCGCCGCGACGCAGCCTT